>CANHDN010000098.1 GCA_947459415.1 Bacteroidota bacterium | reverse complement strand
TGGTCCGAGCGGGTTAGAATACACACCCGCCGTACTAGCCAAAATAACTGCACCCGGTTGTATGTTTACTGTATCCCAACTGGTATTAGACTCTCCGCACCAACCATATTGCGTGAGGCTTACCGCATATTTAAAGCCGCCCTGCCATTACAGATATCATAGAGGCTTTAGCTCCACCTCCAACACCCTCCATGGCGGCACTAGGGTTTCCATTGCTTCTGCCATCGCAGGTAGAGATGCTTAATTGTCCGGTATCTTTGCCACAACCCGAGTACAGCACCAAAGAATCTCTGTTTCTTAAATATACCCCATTGCAAATTTTCATGTGACTGCCTTTGCTAATATTTAAAAAACCATGAGGTTGTACAATGTCTAATTTATGGCCAAGTGTAGCAGTTATACCCTCGTTAAAATTAAAGGTTTCGTGTATGGTTTCTTGCGTGCTAGGAAAAAAGCAACTTACCAAACAAGGGTCTGTAAGTTCTATTTCAAATTGGTTTTGCCCAACCGGCAAATCTATACTCATGATGCAGGTGCCTGTATCGTAAGTAAAATTATACCCAAGCACCTTCATATTTATTCCACGTTCTACATCCGCTAAATAAAAGCTCATGGTACAAGCAGTATCTGTTTCGGTATATACAGAATACTTACATTTTCCAATTAATGAATAAAAGCCGGTAGCCACCTTAGTACTGCTTATATAAGTTGTATCATGATATTTAAACAACCTTCCATTGGCCATTCTGGCTTTTCTAAAGTTACAATAACTTACACAATTTCCTGTTTTAAATTCTGGATTGGTACTGTAACTAAAATACAAATTTTTTGCGTCTGTTTCTAGTATGGCTGATTCGTTTATTTGAAGCGGGTTTATGCTGGTGTCTAGCGCCCATTCTCCTTGTGTATTGGAATAGAATAAAGCAAAAATATCAGAACTAGGATTTAATAAATGGGAGGTATACTTAGGATTTGTTTGATATTTAACTATCTTATCTAATGGATAACTGCATGGCAAAACTTGAATAGTACTTTTAAATTGCACTCCATCACCTGGTGCTAGTGAAAAATTTTTATAAACACGAGTATGAGTACCAACATTTGAATTATAGGTATTGTAAGGAACATACTGTCCAACAACGCCATGAAAATCTGATTTGAATAAATTATTTCCTGCTCTTTCCGAATTATAAATTCTATTAAAATTTCCATGAGGCAAATCGTCGTTTGTATGCAATTCACTTGAAGCAGTTTGCCCTTTAAAATAAGTAGAAAATGTTAAAAGCATTTTATAATTATCACCATTGTCATTATCCTTTTTACAAGGATAATCCCAAACTGCTCTACTTTTTGTATGATCTAAAAAATAAAAACTAGTATCTGATGTATTTCCATTTCCATTTAAAGTAAATGTAGCAATGCGATTCGATAAAATACCTAAATTAAACACATTATCTGTAATGATGTAAATTGGAAGTTCATCTTTAATAATCTCCACTTGACGATTAACCATAAATTTATCTGATAACAACCCGTTACCTTTCCAAAGCAAATTAAAGATTGAATACTCATTATCAATTGTTTTTGCAGAAATAGATTCTGGATCATTATCCGTATCATGTCCTTCGCCATCAACGAGTATTGTATTATGATCACCTACATTATTAACATATCCGCTATTCCAATTTTTATCTCCAAAATAAGGTGGATCCATTGCTAAAATATCTTCTCCTGCGCCTATAATAAACCCGCCAAAATCGTCATGTTCATGTCCCCAAGTGATTTTATTTCCATCAATTAATGCGTATGTGGGCTTTCCACCATTTACAGAGGTGCTGTTTTCTGCATTTAAATGAAAGTAGTGCCCATCTTTTATGCTATCGCCTATAATTTTATAAACTAAATCACCAGAGTTTATATTAAAATAATTTTCTGGAATTTTTGACTCTGAATTAGGTAAATTATCTCTTGATAAAAACTCTGTTCCTAACCACATACCAGAAGATAATTCACTTTCAATACCAGGAGTATTAAAAGCATGCTTGCTAAGTCCACTTAGCGCAATTGCAGGAAAAACTTTACCTCCCCATGTGTCATCAATAGTGGGTGATTCACCATTAGGCATTTTCACCCCCATATACCAATCGTATAATTTTATATACTCTTCGTCTGAGTAATAATTATCTAAATATTCAGACACAACACTATACACTTTTTTTCTATATGGCCCAAATCTTTTATTAGAACCACCTGTGAAATTTTTGAAAGCCTGAAAATAGGGAAGCATATTTGAAAATGTAAAATCAAAATAACCTGGCCCTTCGGCAAATCCTGCACTAGGATATTTTCCTCTTTTGCTCAAAGATTTATTATCATGCCACATTAACTCGTTAATCTGCGCATTTGCCGCACTTGCCCACCGATTCGGGTGTTTATTATAACTCCATAAATCTGCCCCTCTGTCATTCAAATAAATAGCACCGCAACCAATTGCACTTGCAACTATTAATTTCATATTATTATCAACCCAAAATGCCCCGAATGCATCACCCTCAGATACACCTGACAAAGGATTATTAGCAGCCTTAAAAAGTTGGTGAGTTATATTAAACATCATTTCTTTATTCCTATGCTTATCTGCACTTGGATATCTGTTTGCACCTTGAAGTAAAGAAGCCTCCAAATAATCTACCGCCTGCATAATTATCATATTTTCTTTTGCACGGTAAACTTGTTGTTTTTTACCACTAAAACCATATATCTTGTTTTCCCAACCGTCTAAAATGGTATTGGCAATATTGTAAAACACATCTAAAGAATCGTTCGAATGAGGCTCCGCCGCCTTATTAACGCCAAGCCAATAAATAAATGCTGCATTTTTTGCTCTTATTGAGATGTTTGTTATACCTGCTTTGGGTGTATCAGCGGGCTCAGTTGATAAGGCATTTTCGTAAATTTAATTATAAATACGTTTAGGTATATTTAATTCCAATTCCACAATATTCAATTTGTCAATTATTTTCTGTCGCACATCATTAGGGGTTTTTCCGTTGGATCTATCAAAATTTAATAATGGAATTTGTCTATTAGTTACACTTCCTTCATCATAATAACCCCAAATAGGTAAAAAGGAAGTAATTGGAAACAATATAATTTTAAGAAAAACGCCAATACCTTTATTCCAATTAGGATAAATAGAGCTAATATTTTGTTCAATTTTAACAGCTTTATTTTCAAAGCTTGAAAAAATTGAATCCTTTTCATTTGTAGTGTTTGCTTTATTGATATTCAAGATAAAAAACAATAAAAAGAAAAGAAGTAGATTTTTCATAATTTTAATTTTTAAAGTATTCGTTCTAAAAATATATAACCAGGAAGTTCAATACGCAATATTCCCCCATGCTCTGTTGAATAAACCGCAATCCAGCCGCTTGCTGGATTGGACGTTTTATATCCAGTATACATTTTAACCACTTTGCTTAGAATTTTCCCTTGCAAAAAAGTTGTATCGCGAGCATACTGAATACTACTAGCCATATTTGTATAGTTTATTTTTTTATATTCTATGTTAAAATTTCTAGTTGAAGGAATTTCTTTAAAATCATCAAAAACGACATCCAGATAGAGCATTTCTCCAGTAGTTTTTTCTTTAAAATAATAACTAAATCGTTCTAACTGATAATCTCTTGGGCATGGAACATAATCGCTTATTCCTACAAATTTTCTAGACCAATCTTGATGATAACCCTCTCCAATAAAAACCAAGGTATCCAATGTTGTAGTATTTACAAATTTAATGGTATCGTTTGGGCCATGTTTAATAATGGTTTTTTCGTTTTCTGGAATGTACCGCTGCTCCACAACTAGCGGCGGACAATCGTCGCCCCCATTCCTTTTGCAACCAATAAGCAAACATATAATTAAGGCAAATTGAATTTTGATTTTCATAAAGTGAAAAATTTTTGTAAATCGAAGATAATGAATTGATTTCTAATTTTTTATAATGGCTTTAAAAAAAGATAACTGGTTGGTATTAATTATTATATGGTTAATTTGGCAGGGATATAGTTTAATTGTTTAGGCGTTTAAATGTTTAGGGTTTAATGTTTAATCTGGTATTTCATTTTTTAAATATAACGGTGTTTTGGGGTGGATTTTTGGTGTTAATTAATAAATCAATGTAGAGACGCACGGCATCGTTCAAACAAATGCAGAGACCCACGGCCGTGTGTCTCTACATTTGTTTGGTAGGTGCGTATTTAATGGTTGGAATATTTTCCGTTTGTAGGGCGGAATATTTTCCGCCCCTACAAACGCACGTAATTCTCCATAATCATTTTGAACCAAACGGTAAATTTTTCGGGCTCATCTCGGAGTTGTTGGTCTAATTCGGGGAGGCTTATCCATTGAAAATCGTTTACCTCCTCGGGGTTAACAAATGGATTTTGGTTATAAGTACCCACAAAAACATGATCGAGTTCATGCTCGGTTAATCCATTATCAAATGGGGCTTTGTATATAAAGGTTTGGTGTAATTTAAGCGCACAATCAAAACCCATTTCTTCTTGTAAACGTCGGTGGGCAGCTTTTTCAGTGGTTTCGCCTTGACGCGGATGAGAGCAGCAAGTGTTTGTCCACAAGCCACCCGAATGGTATTTGCTGAGTGCCCTTTGTTGCAAGAGCATTTCTCCCTTATCATTAAATACCATCACCGAAAAAGCACGGTGCAACAAAGCCTTTACATGCGCTTCTTGTTTTTCCATGAGCCCAATTTCATTGTCGTGCTCGTCTACCAAAATAACCATTTCTTGCATCATGGTAATAATGCCCTTTCTTGCTGGGTTAATGCAGCTTCTTTTTGCAAAAAAAGCTTGATTCTATCTTGTAAATTTTTGTCTTTAACCTTTTTAATTTCCTGCAATAAAAAGGCTTTATCTACTTGCTTTTTATCACTGTATCCCAAAAACGAAGGAACATTAAGTTGAATGCTATACCTCAAATAGATGCTTTCTGCATGTTTAGGTTCGGCCCGAATGGCCTCTTCTAAATTACTTTTACCCTTGCTAAACCAAGCATACTTTTGATTGGGTAAAAATGCATATTGAGCCATAAGCATTTGGGTGGCGCCCAAATAAGCTCTTTCTATGGGACTAAGCGAAGATTTTTGATTGAGTTGAGCCAATAATTCTTGACTAATTTTTTCGCTGTAAATAGCCTGATGGTAGGTATCTCTGAGTTTCCTAACATCTGCAGGTGCTGTTTGTATAAAGTTTACAAGTAAAATCATATACAAATAAGCAAACATATTTATAACAGGTTAAAACTATGGCGTAGGTATGAACCAAAAAACAGCGCATATTTTTGTTTATCGCTGATGCGAACACGCTCTTCTAAGATGGCTTGTGGCGGAAGGGTAACAATCTTATTAAGCAAACGCGAGTAATAAATATAGGCTACATACACCCCAAAACGCGCGTCTTTAGGCAATTTTTTTATGCCTTCGTAGCCATCTTGAAAATCTTTTAATACATCTTGTTCTATTTCACGCTTGGTTTGCTCATTAAATGACTGAGATTGTAATTGCGGAAAATACATACGACCCAAACCATCTTTATCTGCCTTAAAATCGCGTAAGAAATTTATCTTTTGAAAAGCTGAACCTAATTTCATGGCGGAAGGTTTTAATGCTTGATACATGGCATCATTACCCTCTGTAAACACGCGCAAACACATTAACCCAACCACTTCTGCCGAACCCAAAATATACTCCTCGTATGCCTGCTGGTTGTATGTTTGATCTTCTAAATCCATTTCCATACTTTTCAGAAAAGTTAGGATATTTTCGTGATCAATTTGGTAAGTATTTACAACCTCTTGAAAGCTGTTTAGAATAGGATTGGTACTAATTCCTCTACTGATGGCTTTAAAGGTTTCTTCCTTTAACTCGGCCAACATTTGAGCCTTGGGATATCCATGAAAAGAATCTACGATTTCGTCTGCCAAACGAACAAATCCGTATACGGCATAAATTGGATTTTGAAATCGCTTGGCTAAAAAACGTATACCAAGCGAGAAGGAAGTGCTGTAAGCCTTGGTAAGCATTTTGCTATTTCTAATCGAAATTTTGTCGTAAATTGTTTTCATAAAATGGGAAGGTAAGGTTTAAAACTATTTATCAGGTATATATAATCATTTTTTACTCATTTTGTTTTAAAATAAACACAATAAGCGTAAAATTTAATGCTGATTTAATCCCCTATTTCCTTAAAAACTTGGGTAGCTGCTACTTTTCCACTTATGATACTAGGCGGCACACCCGGACCCGGAACAGTTAATTGTCCGGCGAAGTATAAATTTTTTATTTTCTTGCTCTTTAAACTTGGTTTTAAAATAGCGGTTTGATCCAAGGTATTTGCCAAGCCATAGGCATTTCCTTTAAACGCATGATAATCGTTCTTAAAATCGCTCACGCTGTAACTACGTTTGTATATAACATGAGGCAATATGGGTTCAGCCAGTTGTTGTTCTAACCTATTCATTATTTTAACAAAGTAGGCTTCTCTAATGGCTTCAGAATCTCCTTCTATTCCGGGAGCAATAGGTATCAATAAAAATAAATTTTCGTGGCCCTCGGGTGCTACAGATGAATCTGTTACAGATGGCACAGAAACATAAAATAAAGGATCACTTGGCCATTTTGGATCGGTGTAAATCTCGTGTGCATGCAAGCCAAAATCGGTATCAAAAAACAAGGTATGGTGCACCGCATTTTTTAGACGTTTGTTTAAACCTACATAATACAACAAACAAGAAGGCGCTAACTTGCGTTTATCCCAATATTGTGCAGTATAATTTCTTTGCTCAGGCTCTAAAACTCTTTGGTCTAAATGGTGATAATCGGCGGCGCCAATAATTACGTCTGCTTCAAAATAATCTGTATGAGTTTGCACACCCTTAGCTATGCCGTTTTCACTAATAATTTTAATAACTTCTTGGTTCAAACATAACTGAGCACCTTGTTTTTGAGCCACCTTTACAAATGCCTCAACAATGTTATACATACCACCTTGCGGATACCAGGTGCCGAGGGTAAAATCTGCATGATTCATTAAACTATACAAGGCAGGCGTATTTTCTGGCAAAGCACCTAAAAACAATACCGGAAATTCCATTAATTCTTGTAAAAAAGGATGTGATACCACGCTTTTTACATGCTTGCGCATATTGCTCAATACATCCATCTTAAGTAAGCCTTTTAAGAGGCGTAAATCGGCAAATTCTAGTAAACTTAAGCTAGGTTTATAAACCAAATCGTTTATGCCCACCTCGTATTTATAAGCGGCTTCTTTTAAGAACTTTCTCAATCGCTCGGCAGAGCCTGGTTCAAACTTTTCAAACAAGGCTTCCAACTCATGCATGTTGGCTGGAATCTCAACAGCCTCGCCATTTTTATCTATTACCCTATAACTTGGGTCTAGTCGAATGAGTTCGTAAAAATCGCTGGTAGTAAAGCCAAAATCTTGGTAGAATTTTTCAAATACATCGGGCATCCAATACCAACTCGGGCCCATATCAAAAGTAAAGCCATTGGCCTTAAATTGCCTGGCCCTGCCACCCGGACTATCATTTTTTTCTAAAATCGTAACCGCATAATTTCCTTTAGCTAAATAAGCAGCAGCAGATAAGCCTGCCACACCAGAACCAATTACGATTGCCTTTTTCTGCACGTTCATCATTAAAATTCGATAATAAATCCAAAGGTAGGAATAACTGTGTTATTTATGTTCTCCAATAACAAAGGTGTGGCATTTGAGCCATCAGGCTTTACCGCGTTACCATCCGTAGATTTCCAATCTGAATTATCGGCAGTGCGTTCAAAAGTATAGTTAGGAACGCCTTGCGAAGTGTATAAGCCCGCATTGGTAACATCTATAAAAATATCGAGTGTGGTACGTTTTAGATTAATTTTTTTATCGATGCGAATATCAAATTGTTGGAATGAGGTTAATCTGCGAGAATTTAGTTGGGTAAAATCTAATTTTCCAGAACCTGTGGTTAGGTAATTGGCGCGTGAAGCTTCCATATCATACGGCGTAAAAGGCGAGCCTCCTGCATAGCGGTATTTTAAGCCCACTTCCCAGCCCTTTTTAAACTTATAACCAAAAATGGCAGATAACAAATGACGGGTATCCCAGGCACTCGCTATCAATACATTATTGGCGCCGCTAAACTCGCTCATAAACCAAGTATACGATAAAGTAGCAAATAAATTTTTGCTTAGCTTTTGTTGAAAAAATACCTCAAATCCGTATGAGCGTCCGCTACCGCTTGATACTACCGCTTCGTTTCCTAACACGTTAAAATCTGCACCTTGATTGGCCAAAGAAATGCCATTAGATAGTGAAATAGGATAGTTAAAATAATTTTTATAAAAAGTTTCAAAGGTAATACGCGTAGCGGCCGCAGGTAAATATTCTATCCCCGCCACGTAATGATAGGTACCTATATACTCATTGTTCTTGTTTACCAAATTACCTGTATTGTCTCTAAACCCTAACAAGGTATAAATAGGAATTTTATAATATCTGCCAATGGTTCCGTTTAAGGACCATTTATCTGTAAGGGCATAGCTTGCAGATACACGTGGAGACAAGGTTCTCAGCGGATTTAATCCCGTATTGGTGAAAGTATTCACATCGCTTCTTAATCCCAAGTTTAGGTTCAGTCTGCCATCTAAAAAACGATTGCTTACTTCGCCAAAAAGTCCACCTCTAAAAAACTCTATGGCAGAGGCATATTCAAAACTTATTAAGGGCTGAACACTAATTTGATTAAAGGTAAAATTATTGTATTTTACGTATTGAAACATCCCGCCATAAG
>CANHDN010000097.1 GCA_947459415.1 Bacteroidota bacterium | reverse complement strand
TGACAGACAAAACCTATAATCCGGAAGAAGGATGGAATGGAAGAGACTTTAATAAAGGTCAAGATTGCCAGCAGGATGCTTATATTTACCAAGTAAACGCAACTAGTTTTAATGGTAAAAAGTATACCTATAGTGGTTCAATAACTTTATTGAGATAAATAGCTATCAGATATATGAAAAAGCCCGTTTACAGCAATGTAAGCGGGCTTTTTTTAATTTCTACCTTTTCATGTACTATTTGTTCAAATCCTCCCCAAACATTTTTAATGTTCGTAAAGCCAAGTATTTTTAACAGAGAAGCCACCATCATACTTCTAAAACCTTTATCGCAATACACCAATAATTCTGTGTTTTTAGCAATATTTGGATGGTTTTTAATGATAGTTGAAATTGGGTAGTTTTGTGCATTATTCACATAACCTTCATTGAGTTCACTTACTTCTCTGATATCAATAATCACGGCTTTATGATTGTGTTTACTATCTAATGCTAATTCCTCGGCAGAAATAGAGATTACCATATCATATTTTTCATTTGCTTGTAACCAAGTATCTATGCCTCCTGCCAAGTAACCTGCAATGGATCCAAAACCCATAGACTTGAAGTGATTTATCATGTCTTCTTCCTCGCCAATTTTGCAGATTAATAATACTTCGTTTTCTAGGTTAAATAAATTTTTTGCCAGCTCAGGATATTGCTGTCTGAATCCATAATTTATTGATTTTGGAATATGCCCTAGTTCAAAATAGTCTGGTAAACGCGTATCAATGATAGTTGGGTGATCTTGCGCTATTTTGATTTTAAATTCTGATAAAGAAAGTTCAGTTGTTTTGTTTTTTTGTTTAGCCATGAATGAAACGATGCGGATTAAAAAAATTTGTTTTTTGCTTGGGTTCCAATAAAATCTTTAAGGTAATAAGGTTCAAAATAGGCTAGGTTTACAAAATCTTTTTGTTGGTAGGCCTCTTCTGCAAGCTGGGTTAGACCAGATGCGCAACAAAAAATATTGGGTAAAAAATGGATATTGGCTTGTTCTAATATGACGCTGCATTTTTCTGCACCATTACCAAAAAAGTAAACAGCTTGCCCCGGGTTAAGATTTAAAAAATTATTTTCTTCAATGATAAGCGCACTCGTTTCTTGTATAAATTCCATTTTAGCATTGAGCACTGCACAATAAACTTCCATTCTTCTGGCATCTATCATAGGAATAAAAAGGGCTTTTGGGTCGGGTTTTTGTTGCTGAGCAATAACTGTTAAGCTGCACAAGGTATTAATAGCAATTAGTGGGATTCCAAGGGCATAGGAAAAGCCTTTTGCTGCAGAAACACCTACCCGTAAACCTGTATAACTTCCTGGGCCTTTACTAATGGCCACCGCATCTATTTTTGATAAGTTTAATTCAGTTTCTTGCAGAATTTTTTCAACCATACCATGTAATTCTGCTGCATGTACATTGGCTAAGGGGTGATTGTATGTACAAATACAAACTCCATCTTTTGCTAAGGCAACAGAACAATTGTTTGTAGCGGTTTCTATGCAGAGAATAAGTGCCATTCTGTTGCAAAAGTAATCTTTCCACTTCATATAATATATGAAAGTAGAAACAAGGAGCTATCAAATTTTTAGTTTTTGATTGTACATAAATTAAATAATTTTATTTGAACAAGCAGATAATTAGGTTCAAGCCACAATCGATGTAAGTTATTGAATGGAGGGAACAAAATTTTATGTAACTTGCGACTCTTCAATATGTCAAAACGCTGGACCGCCAAAATAGAACCTGATAAAGATTTAGTGGAAGCACTGTCTAAGGCAATTAACTTAAACAAAGTGCTCACCAGTATTTTGGTGCAACGTGGCATATGTACTTACGAAGATGCCAAAAGATTTTTCCGACCTCAATTAAGTTACTTGCATGATCCATTTCTGATGAAGGGCATGGACTTAGCAGTAGCAAGAATTCACAATGCCATGGAGCAAGGTCAAAAAATCCTTATTTATGGTGATTATGATGTAGATGGTACTACTGCTGTAGCAACAGTATTTAGTTTTTTTAAAAATCGCTATCCCAATATAGACTTTTACATTCCAGACAGGTATACTGAAGGTTATGGGATTAGTTTTATGAGTATTGATTGGGCATCGAACAATGATTTTTCTCTCATTATTGCCCTAGATTGTGGAATAAAATCCGTAGATAAAATTGCCTATGCACTTGGCAAAGGAGTAGATTTTATTATTTGCGATCACCATTTGCCCGGAGATGAAATACCTGCAGCGGTTGCCGTTTTAAATCCAAAACAGGTAGACTGTTCCTATCCATTTAAAGAGTTATCTGGAGCTGGAATTGGTTATAAACTAATCCAAGCATATGCCATACAAAATGACATACCAAGTGCTGAGGTTGAAAAATATTTAGATTTGGGTGCTGTAAGCGTTGCGAGTGATTTGGTTCCAATTTTAGATGAAAATAGAATTATCGCACATTTTGGTTTAAAGAAATTAAAATACCAAGCTAATAATGGTTTAAAAGCCTTGTTAGAGGCTTATCCAGATAAACCAGAATTTGGAGTGAATGACATTGTTTTTTTTATTGGACCTAGAATTAATGCAGCAGGTAGAATTGCAGATGCAAAAGATTCTGTAAGGCTTATGACGGTTGATTCAATGGAGGAGGCTAAAAAAATTGCTTACCAAGTAAATCAACATAATGTAGAGCGTCGTAATTTTGATCAGAGTATTACAGAGCATGCCTTTGAATTAATTGAAAAGGATCCTGGTTTTTTGGATAAAAAGTCTACCGTACTGTTTCATAATGAATGGCATAAAGGAGTAATTGGTATTGTAGCTAGCAGGTTAATCGAAAAATATTATAGACCAACCATCGTTTTAACAGAGTCTAACGGCATGGCAACTGGAAGTGCTAGATCTGTTGAGGGATTTGATTTATATGGTGCTATTGAAGCATGCAGCGAATTGTTAGATCAATATGGCGGGCATACCCATGCAGCAGGATTGACTTTAAAGTTAGAAAATCTACCTAAGTTTATTGAGAAATTTGAGTCTGTTGTTGCTAAGAATATTGTTGAAAGAAGTTTAACACCCGAAATTGAGTATGACATGGAAATTCCATTGCGTACCATTACACCAAAATTCTTTTCGGTTCTTAAACAGTTTTCTCCATTTGGACCAGGAAATCTCAATCCTGTGTTTATGAGTAAAAATGTGTGGGATGTAGGAGATGCTACCATCGTTGGAAACAACCACTTAAAGTTGAGCTTAACCCAAGAAGATGGAGGCAGAATTTTTAAAGCAATAGGTTTTGGATTAGGCGAATATTATGAAAAAGTTTCTCAAGGAATCAGTTTCGATATTTGCTTTACCATTGAAGAAAATCATTTTAATGGCCACGTAAACCTGCAACTAAATATTAAAGATATTCTTTTTAGGTAAGGTAAATTAGTTTAATAATTTACTCCAATTTATTTCCTTAGCCAAAATTTCTCTTATTGCTGAGATTGCAATTCTTTCCTGTGCCATCGTATCTCTATATCGAATAGTTACGGTTTTGTCTTCTAAAGAAGTATGGTCTATGGTTATACAAAATGGAGTGCCAATGGCGTCTTGCCTTCTATACCTCTTGCCAATGGCATCTTTCTCTTCGTAAAAGCAATTGTAATCTGTTTTTAGATCCTTTAAAATATCTTTAGCCAATTCTGGTAAACCATCTTTTTTCATGAGTGGTAATATGGCAACTTTATAAGGAGCTAATATAGGAGGCAGGTTTAGAACTACCCTAGAATCTTTCTTTTCTGGTGAATTTTCTGTGGCTGGAGTAATAATTTCTTCTTCCTGATAAGCAGCACATAAGGTTGCCAAGAATAATCGATCTAGGCCAATTGATGTTTCAATTACGTAGGGTATATAATTTCCAAATGCTTTGCCATTTTCATCTAAATCTGCATCAAAATATTGCATTTTTTTGCCCGAAAGCTCTTGATGATTTCTTAAATCGAAATCTGTGCGTGAGTGGATGCCTTCCATTTCTTTAAATCCAAATGGGAAATCAAATTCTATATCAACGGCTGCATCTGCATAATGGGCCAATTTTACATGATCATGGAACCTATATTTGTCTGAACCAAATCCGAGTTTCTGATGCCATTGCATGCGCATATTTTTCCAATATTCATACCATTCCTTTTGGGTTCCAGGTCTAATAAAAAATTGCATCTCCATTTGCTCAAACTCTCTCATGCGCATGATAAACTGGCGAGCAATAATTTCATTTCTAAAAGCTTTTCCTGTTTGGGCAATTCCAAATGGGATTTTCATTCGCCCAGATTTTTGAACATTTAAGAAGTTTACAAAAATACCCTGAGCGGTTTCTGGCCTCAGATAAACCTTATCTGCATCTTCTGCCATTGCACCCATTTCGGTTGCAAACATGAGATTAAATTGGCGAACATCTGTCCAATTTCGAGTGCCACTGATTGGGCAGGCAATTTCATGTTGTTCAATCAAATTTTTAAGTTGAACCAAGTTGTTCTCTAAAAGTGCTTGGTCTAGGGCAGATTGAAGTTCTTCTGCTTTATTGGTTTTGCCATCCTTTTGGTAACGGGTAATTTTGTCTTCCAATAAATTATCTGCCCGATAGCGTTTTTTGGAGTCTTTATTATCTATCATGGGGTCAGAAAACCCATCAATGTGTCCGCTTGCTTTCCAAGTTTTTGGATGCATAAAGATAGCAGCGTCAAGGCCTACTATGTTTTCATGCATTTGCACCATTGATTTCCACCAATATTGGCGTAAATTATTTTTTAATTCAACCCCGTTCTGACCGTAATCGTATACGGCACCAAGATTATCATATATTTCGCTGCTTGGGAATACAAAGCCATATTCTTTAGAATGGCTAACTACCTTTTTAAATAATTCGTCGCTCATGTGCTTGCAAAATTAATAAAAAAGGGCCGTAAAAATCTTTACGGCCCTTTTTTATTTTATGAGACAAGATTTTATCCTGCCTAATTGTTTTATTAGAATTAATGTACCAATCCTTTGTATGCTTCTGCAGACATTAAACCGCTTACTTCATCAGGGTTTGATATACTACATTTTATCATCCATCCTTCGCCATAAGCATCTGAATTTACTAATTCTGGAGATCCATCTAAAACAGGATTTACCTCAAGAACTTCGCCACTCAATGGCATAAATAAGTCACTCACGGTTTTAACCGCTTCAACCGTGCCAAATACATCATGTTGTGCTACGCTGGTACCTTTACTTGGAATGTCTACATACACGATATCGCCCAATTCATGCTGAGCAAAATCTGTAATTCCGATGTATGCAACATCACCTTCTACACGCACCCACTCGTGGTCTTTTGTGTATAATAAGTTTTCTGGAAAGTTCATTTTGGTTTAATTTATATTTCGCCACTAAAATAAGATTTGAATACGAAATAAAAAATTAAGGCAATAAAATATCTTTATATACCTTTACTTATTCCATTTTTTTCTAATTGCTTCGAGCACGGTTATAGGTAAAAGCAGACATGTTAGGGCATAAACACTATCTTCTATGGGGATGGTATATAATCTAACTCCAATAATTTCATCAGGATTATATAAAACTACTGGCTCTGGGGTGGCAGCTCCAGTTAATATCCCATTAACAATAAAAAAGGGGATTAAATGAATAAAATAAGCCATCCAAAAATAACCCATGTATGATCCTTTAACATAAAATTGTTGGATCAGCAAAATGATTAAGGCTAAGGAGAAATTGACAAGGGTATATGTTTTGTCGTGAAAAATAATAATTACCAAAAGGCTCCAAAAAATAAAGGTATAGTTTAGTAATCGTACTTTATTTTGCCACCAAGTATCTTTAAAATAAGCCTTTGTACAGGCATAGATAAAAATACTAGCATAGGGAACAACAATAAAAAAGGACCATTCCTCTATAGGCAATTCTAGTAACCTGGCATTCCAAACATACCTTGAATTAAAACTCCACACCCCAGTTTTTGTAAACCAAGAATCCCATAGTACAAAAAGTATTAGGTTTATGGTAATGCCTGCAAATAATGCCGGCCACCATCTAAAATAAGCAACTTTTTTATCGAAGCTTAGAAAGAAAGGGCCTAATAAAGAGGCCAACATAAGCCAAGCATATAAACTCATTTGCTAGTGTTTGGATCTTTCCAATATTTTAAAGGAACAATGAGCATTCCAAAGTTTTCGCCTTGGTACTTGCCTAAATGTTTATGATGAATTTTGTGGGCTCGGCGAATGGCACGCACATATCTATTGTTTAGGCGTGAAAATAGTTTAAAGCGCTGATGAATAATTATTTCATGTACTATAAAATAGGCAAACCCATAGACCGAAATGCCTATACCAATATATAATCTAAAATCGTTGAACATGAGGCCTGTAACGTAACAATAGGCACTAGGAATTGCAAAAATTAAGAAAAAAGCATCGTTTTTTTCAAAGAAACCAGGTTCAACTTGATGGTGGTCTTTGTGCAAAAACCATAAAAAACCATGCATGACAAATTTGTGAGTGAACCAAGCCATAAACTCCATAAAGAGGAATGTAGCTGCAACTATTAATGTATTTATTAGCATATTATAATTAACAAGATACCATTTTAAAAGTTTCTTTTTTTTAGAGATATAGGTTTAAATAAATAAAAAATAGGGCTTGGATGGCCAATACTTTTGTTGCCATTGGATTTGTTTGTAAGAGTCCTCCTTTTAGCATCCAATAGCAGAATGCAAAACCAAAAAAGAACCAAGCCGTATAGTTTTGAATAGGAACTTGAAGGTTTTCAAAAGCCCAAAAATTGAGTTTAGGTGCTACTGGCTCTATCAATATATCTAAGAGAACCATGATACTAGCTGCCCACAAAGCCCCAACAATTTCATGAAGTTTACGATTGAATTTTTTAGCTAAGGTATCAACACAAATGATGCTACTATATGCTACAATAATCCAGTTTAATCCAATAATTACAGGTGTTTGGCTCAGCTTTAGCCCAAGTGAATGACCATAGGTATAATTTCCAAAAATAATACCTGTATTGGTACCAATCATTTCTAAAAACCATGCAGCAATAAACACAAATAGCAGGTTCAAATAAAACAATAGGTCTTTATTTGGATGTAGGTAAAACAGAATAATTCCCGTTGTTATTAAATTGAAAGGTGTTAGCGCAGCAAAGCTTGTGCTCAGGCTAATTCCAATGACACCTACCATGTAAAAAATGATTAGGGCCCATGTTAATATATTCTCTTTCTTACTAAACCACTCAGGCATAAATTTCTATATTCATTATTTAATTTTTGAGCGGATAGGATTCCTCACATGCTCCATTTTAGTAATTTGAGCTTTTATCGACCCAACAAATATGCTACTTTCTACCATTAAAGGTATTTTATTTTCATCATCGGTAACCCATAAAGTCAACGCTTCATCATCTTTAAAAACCCTACCTTTTATTAATTGAGGTTTAATAACAAGGGTGTTAAATGTACCTATGTCTGTTTTTAATTTTTGTTTACCTACATATTTAAATCGGAGTAAGTAATTTTCTCCGTCCATATAGAATTTAACCGGAAAAATATCTCCAATTTTAGCATTAGACATATCAGTGGTTCTTGCAAAATAAATGGCAGAAACTACATCCTGGGTTTGTTCCTCGATACTAATTTTACCCCTTCTACTCGTAGCAAAACCATTTTTTTGATCAAAAATGATGAAATCGCTATCCGTGTAATTACCCTCTTTTACTTTTTTTACTTGTTTCCACGGGATAATTGCCTCCTCATCTACATAGCTTTCATATTCATCTCGTACATTAAACATGGCATCTATCAAACCAGCCGATTTGCCAACTACTTTGATGTGATATGATTTTCTATTATTTACCTCAACAGAAGTTTGACCCACTTGAAATTCGCAATGACCCGCATTAAAAGGGCCATAATGCACCCGGTAATTTAATTTTTCGCCATAGGTAAAAGCTTCATTTTTTAGTTTTTTAAGCTCATACACTTTGTTGGTTTTTGGCAATTCTAATGGGGAGGGGGCAATGGCCCATACCGTGCTTGCTATTCCACCTAGAATAAGTAATGCGTAGAAAATATTTTTACTTTTCATCATGTTGCTACTTACTCAAACCTTGTACCAAAAACTAAAAATTCTTTATAAATCAAATTTTATACCTTGTGCCAATGGGAGTTCTTTGCCATAATTTATGGTATTAGTTTGGCGGCGCATATATACTTTCCATGCATCTGAGCCACTTTCTCTACCACCACCTGTTTCCTTTTCGCCACCAAATGCTCCACCTATTTCTGCACCACTGGTTCCAATATTAACATTGGCAATGCCGCAATCGCTTCCCCATGCACTCAAAAATTGTTCAGCTTCTAATATATTATTGGTAAAAATGCTCGAACTTAAACCTTGTTTTACGCCATTTTGTAAAGCAATAGCCTCATCTAAGTGGGTATATTTTAACAAATATAAAATGGGTGCAAAGGTTTCGGTTTGAACCGAATGGTAATGGTTTTGGGCTTCGCAAATGGTAGGCTTTACATAACAGCCACTTTCGTAGCCATCACCTTGTAAAACTTCGTTTCCAACCAATACTTTTCCGCCTTCTGCCTCTACATTTTTGATGGCTTGTAAATACGCATTTACCGCATCTTTATCTATTAATGGCCCAACCAAATTGCCTGTAAGCGGGTTGCCAATGGTTAGCTGAGCATAAGCTTTCACCAATTTTTCTTTTACAGTTTCGTATAAACTTTCGTGAATAATTAATCGGCGGGTGGTGGTGCAACGCTGACCAGCAGTACCAACTGCGCCAAACAAAACGCCTACCATGGCCAAATCTA
>CANHDN010000096.1 GCA_947459415.1 Bacteroidota bacterium | reverse complement strand
TTGATGCGATTGTAAATATTTTCCATGCCAATGTGTTCCATAAATTGAATGGCAGCATCTACCCCTTTATAAAGCCCCAAGGCCTGTGTGCCTCCATAATATCTGTGTGCGCTTTGGGCATAGGTTCCCATTTGTAAGGGTTGGCTGGCCATGTTCCATTTAGCATTATCACTACCTCCACCCACGTGGTATGTTTGTAAGGTATCTTGGAAGTCTTTCCTAACATATAAAAAGCCTGTGCCTTTTGGTCCAAGCATCCATTTATGGCAACAAGATGCATAGACATCGCATCCCATTTGGTGAAGATCTAACACCAACATTCCCGGACCATGAGCCCCATCTATGAATGAAAAAATTCCCTTTTCTTTTGCCCATGCGCAAATTTCTTTTACTGGAAAAATTTGACCGATGGTACAAGGTATGTGAGGAATAGCAATGGCTCTGGTTTTCTTCGTATACATTGCTTGAATTCTTTCCAATGTTTCTGCCGCAGTAGCAGCAGGTGTAAATACTTTTATTTTTATTCCATGTAATTTTTGTCGGTTCAGCCAAGGGAAGGCATTTCCAACATGTTCGTGGGTAGTTAAAATCACTTCATCTCCGCTCTTTAGTGGCAGACCCCAGCAGGCAATGTTTATGCCATCAGTTACATTATGTGTTAAAGCAATTTCATCTTCGTTTGCTCCTACAAATTGAGCAATTTTGGCTTGAGTAGCCTCCCAACCTCCATAATTTCCGTATACATCTCCATCCATCATGCCCTTTTGTACAGCTTCTATTACGGGGTAAGGAGATGGTCCCATGGTACCGTTGTTTAAGTAGGCCCAATCTTTATTGAGTGGAAATTGCTGTCTTACTAATTTCCAGAATTTTTCATTTTGCGGATCTATTTTATCTTCTGATTTAGGAAATGGCATAGCTTGTAATTCGCTAAAAACAATAGGTGCAGCTATTGAACCTAATAAACCCAAACTACTTTGTTTTAAAAACTTTCTTCTGGCATTTTTCATGGTTTAAAAATTTGATACAAGTTAAATAAGTTTTATTAAAAACAAATCAATTGGATTAAATTTGCCTCCACTTTGGTAAATTCAACCCATAAAATATACCGTGTGATAGGTATAATGAGCGGCACCTCTTTGGATGGTGTTGATGTATTGTGTGCTCATTTTTCTTTTGAAAACAATCAATGGAAGTATGAAATATTAGCGGCTAAGACCTATCCTTATTCAGATATGTGGTTATCTAGGCTGCAGCATTTGCCAACTGAAAGTGCTAGTAATTTTGCTAAGACGCATGCTTTTTACGGACGGTATTTGGGGCAATTGGTTCAGACCTTTTTAAAAGAAACCGGTGTGCAAGCAGATTTTGTTGCTTCACACGGGCATACTATTTTTCATCAACCGGCAATTGGTTTTACCTCTCAAATTGGTGATGGTGCAGCACTTTCTGCTTATGCTGGTTTACCTGTTGTATGCGATTTTAGAAGCCTAGATGTAGCTTTAGGCGGACAAGGAGCGCCGCTAGTTCCCATTGGCGATGAGCTTTTATTTGCAAAGTATGATGCTTGTTTAAATTTGGGTGGATTTTCGAACATATCATTTAAGCGTGATCAGGTGCGCTTGGCATTCGATATTTCACCTTGTAATTTAATATTAAATAAAGTGGCTCAAGAACTTGGCTTTGCATATGATAATAAAGGGATTTTGGCTAAAAGTGCACAAGCCAACCTTGAACTATTAACTCAATTAAATGCTTTGCCTTTTTATCATTTGGTTGGGGCAAAATCTTTAGGGATAGAATGGTTGAATCAAACTTTTTGGCCTTTGCTTGCAGCTGGAAATGAATACAGCCAAACTGAATTGCTTTCAACTTTTACCCAACATATTGCCATACAAATTGCACAAGTACTGAATGAGAAAGCCATTCAGGATGTTTTAATTACTGGTGGTGGGGCTTTCAATGATTATTTAGTAGAGCAAATACAAGAAAAAACAGCTGCAAGCTTGGTGGTTCCTGAAATAGAATTGGTACAGTTTAAAGAGGCGCTTATCTTTGCCTTTTTGGGAGTGCTACGTATAACTAATCAAAATAATGTGTTGCAAGCAGTAACAGGCTCAAAGAAGAATCATATTGGGGGGGCGATTTACGGAAATTTTAGTTTACTAGATCAATAAATATATAACAATACTATGCAGTTATTAAAGCTAATTAAGAAATATGAAGAAAAACAACCTGAGATTGTTTTTGAATGGAAAGATAGTGAAACAGAAGCAGAAGGTTGGGTGGTGATAAACTCATTACGTGGAGGCGCTGCAGGCGGCGGAACACGCATGCGCAAGGGATTAAACAAGCATGAAGTTACTTCTTTGGCTAAAACCATGGAAATTAAGTTTACAGTAGCTGGCCCTGCGATTGGCGGAGCCAAGTCTGGGATAAATTTTGATCCGGCTGATCCAAGAAAAAAGGGTGTTTTGGAACGCTGGTACAAGGCGGTTTATCCCTTACTCAAGAATTATTACGGTACGGGTGGTGATTTAAATGTAGATGAAATACATGAGGTAATTCCAATGACAGAAAAGTATGGTTTGTTGCATCCACAAGAAGGCGTGGTAAACGGCCATTTTAAAGCAGAAGGAGATTCGAGACATACACGAATTGAAAATCTTAGAACTGGAGTATCAAAGGTTATCAGCGATTCAAGATTTTCTCCAGAAGTATCTAAAAACTATCTGGTGGCCGATATGATTACCGGTTTTGGAGTGGCTGAGGCAGTAAGACATTATTATTCTATTTGGGGTGGTAATGTTAATTTTAAACGTGCTATTATTCAGGGTTGGGGTAACGTGGGTGCTGCCGCTGCTTATTATTTAAGTTTATATGGTGTACTTATCGTTGGTATTATCGATAGAAATGGAGGCTTATTAAAACCAACCGGATTTAGTAAAGAAGAAATAAAAGATTTGTTTTTAGCAAAGCAAGGAAATACCTTGGTTCATCCAGAAATGATGAGCTATGAAGAAATTAATGAGAAAATTTGGGAAGTAGGTGCCGAAATATTTGTGCCAGCTGCCGCTTCTAGGTTAGTAACCCAAGAGCAGGTAGAGAAAATGAGAGATAATGACTTGGAGGTAATTAGTTGTGGTGCCAATGTGCCTTTTGCCGATCAAGAAATTTTCTTGGGTCCGATTGCCAATTATACAGATGACCAACTCGCAATTATACCAGATTACATAGCTAATTGTGGCATGGCTCGTGTGTTTGCGTATTGCATGAGCAATGATGAAGTAGACTTGAGTGATGAGGCAATTTTTAAAGACACCTCAAAAACCATTTGGCAAGGTTTGATGCGCTTACATCAATTTAATCCGAAGCATAAAGGTTTGCTGAAAAAGGGATTAGAAATGGCTTTAGTAAACTTAGTATAAAGATACATGGAATGGGGCTGAGATTAATATTCTTAGTCTTATTTTTTTGGGAAGCTTCAAAAAGTTTTAATAAATTAGCTACTTAAATGATTGAATTTATATGATGGAATTTGATTTTAATACAGTTTGTTTTTTAGGAAATTCATTGCAAAAATGGGCAATTAGTTTAGGTATTATTATTCTTACTTTAGTCTTTAATAAGTTGATTGCCAAACTGGCTTCTAAAGCTTCTTATAAGTTTTTCAAAAACGTCGCAAAACCTCAATATTTTGAAGAATTCAGTAAATTATTTAATCAGCCATTTGTAAATCTTATCAATGTAATTGCCATCTATGCGGCATGTAACTATTTAACATTTCCGACAGAATGGGAATTAGCACAAATAAGTGATTTTGGGCTTAGATGGGTATTGCATGCCATCTTTACGATTGTTTTTATTTATACCATTACTGTCCTATTTTTAAGGGTTACAGATTTTATGGAATATGTATACCACCAGCGTGAAGATGGTCAAATGAGCAAAGATTTGGCCACCTTTATCAAGGAGCTGACTCGGGTCTTGATTTATATCTTTAGTTTTTTTGCCATTTTAGCAAAAGCTTTTGAGGTAAATATTACCGCATTGATCACAAGTTTAGGTATTGGAGGTTTGGCTATAGCGCTTGCTGCTCAAGATACACTCGCTAATTTGATTGGTTCATTTATTATCTATTTAGATAAGCCATTTCAAGTTGGTGAACTTATTGAGGTGGGAGAAATTAAAGGAACCGTTGAAAAGATTGGTTTTAGAACCACACGGATAAGAACCTTAGATAAATCACTATTAATTGTACCTAATAAAAAAATAATAGACTCTAACTTAAATAATATTGCGCAGAGTACGCAACGTCGTGTGCGTTTTGTAATTGGATTAACCTATCAAAGTCAATCTACCAATATTTTGAATATTATAGATGAAATAAAAAAAGCAATCATGGATGAAGAGCCAATTACTGCCTCAGAAATGACGGTTCGCTTTTTAGATTTTGATAGCAGTTCTTTAAATCTCTTAGTTATCTATTTTGTCAATTCTAATGATTACAATTTAATGGTAGAGATAAAAGAAAAAATTAATGTAAAAATTATGGAAATTGTGAGCAGAAATGGTTGTGAATTTGCCTATCCTTCTCAAACCATATTTTTGAATAAACAAAATTAGCACAGCATGCTGCTGAATGAACTAAATCATCATTTTATTTCCCTACCTTTGTTATTCCTTTTATGAGTGATTCAATTAAACATGAGTGCGGAATCGCAATGATTCGCCTGCTGAAGCCTTTAAGTTTTTATGAAGAAAAATATGGTTCAGCCTTATACGGATTAAAAAAGTTGTATCTCCTCATGGAGAAACAACATAACAGAGGTCAGGACGGGGCCGGTGTAGGTGTTATAAAATTTGACCCAGAACCGGGCGAACAATTTATTTTTAGGCAAAGAGCAAATGGTAGTGGCGCTATTGCCGAAATTTTCGAGGGTATCAATAAGAAAATCAGTAAATCTGGATCGAGTGAAGAAATAAAAAAGCATGATTTTCTTAAAAAACATGCTCCTTTTGTCGGTGAACTTTACTTGGGTCACCTACGTTATGGAACCCACGGGGGTAATAGCAAAGACCTTTGTCATCCTTTTATTCGCGATAATAACTGGATGAGCCGAAACCTGCTATTGGCCGGTAATTTTAACTTAACCAATGTAGACGAGCTTTTTCAATTACTGATAGATTTGGGTCAGCACCCTCGTGACCGTGCCGACACAGTTACCATGCTCGAAAAAATGGGCCATTTTTTAGATGAAGAAGTGCAACGTAATTTTACACGTTTTAAATTAGAAGGTCACTCAAATCAAGATATTAGCAAACACATGAGTAGTCATGTGAATGTAGAAAACATACTAAAGCGCTCTTTGAGAGATGCAGATGGAGGTTATGTGATGGCCGGAATGATAGGTCATGGAGATGCATTTGTGGTGAGAGATCCTAATGGAATTAGGCCCTGTTTCTATTATAAAAATGATGAAATCGTAGTGATTACAAGTGAAAAGCCAGCCATCATGACTGGTTTTAATATTGCTTACAGCGAAATTAAAGAATTGGGTCTTGGAAATGCGCTCATCATGAAAAAAGATGGAGATGTGCAAGAGGTTAATATCATGCAAGCAGGCGAGCGTTTGTCTTGTTCTTTTGAGCGCATCTATTTCTCTAGAGGAAACGATAAAGAAATTTACCAAGAGCGTAAAATGTTAGGGCATTTATTGGCGCCAAAAATTATGAAGTCTCTGAACTATGACTTTGATAATACCGTGTTTTCATATATTCCAAATACAGCTGCTGTTGCATTTTATGGCATGATTGAAGGGGTATATGAAATTTTAAACGAGTGGAAGGTTCAAGAAATTTTAAAATTAGGACCAAACCCAGATCCTAAAAAGATTAAACAAATTTTAGATGTGCTGCTAAGAAGGGAGCGCGTAGCTATAAAAGATGCTAAATTAAGAACTTTTATTACAGATGATGCGCATCGCGAAGATATGGTTGCTCATGTTTATGATGTAACATATGGTTTAATTAAGAATAACCAAGATACTTTGGTAGTGATAGACGATTCTATTGTGCGCGGAACTACTTTAAAAACCAGTATACTCCGTATTTTAGATAGACTTCACCCCAAGAAAATTATCATAGTTTCTTCTTCGCCTCAAATTCGTTACCCAGATTGTTATGGTATTGATATGAGTAGAATGAAGGATTTTGTGGCTTTTCAAGCAATGGTTTCTTTGTTAAAATCTAACAACATGGAGCATTTGCTTACAGAGGTTTATCAAAAGTGTAAGGCTCAAGAAAATTTGCCTAAGGAAGAAATGGTAAATTATGTAAAAGAATTATATGCACCATTTAGTGCAGATCAAATTAGCGCACGTATTGCCGAAATTGTAAAACCAGATGATATTGATGCAGAGGTTGAGGTAATCTATCAAAGTATCGAAAACTTGCATACTGCTTGTCCGCGCCATCTGGGCGATTGGTATTTTACCGGAAATTATCCAACTCCAGGAGGAAATAAAGTGGTAAACAAAGCGTTTATCAATTATATGGAAGGAAATAGCGGAAGGGCTTATTAATTTTTTGCCATGATTTTAAAAAGTAGTCATTTAATTAAGCGTTATAAAAAGCGAACTGTTGTAAACAATGTTTCTATTGAAGTGCACCAGGGCGAGTGTGTTGGCTTATTGGGCCCTAACGGAGCTGGGAAAACAACTACTTTTTACATGACCGTTGGTTTAATAAAACCAGATGAAGGGGAGGTGTATTTAGATGATGAGAAGATCACGCATTTGCCCATGTATAGAAGGGCTCAAAAGGGTTTAGGATATTTAGCTCAAGAAGCATCTATTTTTAGAACACTGAGTGTAGAAGATAATATCATGGCCGTGTTAGAAATGACTTCTTTGAGCAGGTCAGAGCAGAAAGAAAAGTTAGAATCTTTACTCGAAGAGTTTGGCTTAAATAGGGTTAGAACAAGCATGGGAAATGTATTAAGTGGAGGCGAACGCAGGAGAACAGAAATTGCCAGAGCTTTGGCTGTAAATCCTAAGTTTATTTTGCTTGATGAACCTTTTGCCGGAATTGATCCGATTGCTGTAGAGGATATACAACAAATTGTAGCCAAGCTTAAGCATAAGAATATTGGGATATTAATTACAGATCACAATGTACACGAAACCCTAAGCATTGTAGATAGGGCTTACCTCTTGTTTGAAGGAAAGATTCTAAAAGATGGCACTGCGCAAGAATTAGCAGACGATGAAATGGTAAGGAAAGTATACCTCGGCCAAAATTTTGTATTGAGGTAGAAAAAAAAATGTAATTTGCTCAACATAAATTTAACTCCAATGAATATGACTAAAAGATTCTGTAGCCTTTTATTTGTTGTTGGCTTTTTGCTGGCTTGTAATGATGAGCCAAAATTAAATCAACAAGAAGAAAATGCCGTTCAACTTCAATTAGAAGCAGATCAAAAATCAATGGATTCTTTAGAAGCTGTCATTTTATCTCAAATGGAAGAAGTAAATTTAGATAGCTTAGATGCAGAATAATACTGCAATTAGCTTGTTTTAACTTCAATTCTTCCATCTGCATGCTTGGCAAACCTAGATTTGCTTCTTTCATGCACCTGATCGTATCTTGGCCATGGCCAGCCGCCAAATTGGGTGCGGTGGTAATCTTCAAATGCTTGATTAATTTCTTCTTTGGTATTCATTACAAATGGTCCGTATTGTATCACTGTTTCACCAATTGGTTTTCCTTGTAACACCAAAATGCTGGCTTCTTTGCTACCAGCCGTTAAAGTTAAATCTTGGTCTGGCTGAACCAAAATAGCATGGTAAGGATTTATTTTCTGTTCTGCAATTTGGAGTATATCCCCTTCATAAAAATATAAGGTTCTATTGATTCCTTTGCTGGCTTTTGGAAGCTTAAATACAGCATTAGCCTCCATTTTTATATTAAAAACTGCTACCTCATTTTGTTCGTCTGCGGCCCAGGAATTTGGCGGTGGAGCAGGAGCTTTGTATTGATTTAATTTTCCAGCAATAATTTCAACCTTGCTTTTTCTTCCTTGTTGATCTGTAGCCATATAATTTGGTATGCTATCTCGCCATAACATTTTAAAATGGGGGTCAACCATTTTATTTTTTTTGGGTAGGTTCAACCAGATCTGAAAAAGTTCCATGGGGTTATCTTTTTCTTTACTCAGGAGTGGAAACATTTCTGAGTGTTGAACTCCTTTTCCTGCAGTCATCCATTGTACATCTCCATCACCATATCTTCCGGCAGCACCTAATGAGTCTGCATGGTCAACTATTCCTTTTCTTACAACTGTAATGGTTTCAAAACCTCTATGAGGATGCCCAGGAAATCCAGGAACCACTTTGCCATGATACATTCTAAATCCATCTTTTATGATAAAGTCATCGCCCATTTGTCTTCCTAGCATAGAGCTAGTTGGCCCCATTTGATCATTGCCTTTTGGGAAATGATCTTCGTGATGAACACAAAAAAGAAAAGGATCTGCGGTTTCCCATTGAAAGCCTAGCGGTTTAACACTGATAACTGGATTCATACGTTTATTTTGAAATGCTTCTTTAAATGATTGGGCAATATTATTTACGGGCAAGGCAATGCTACCACCAACTGCCAGCGACAATTTGCCCAAAAAACTCCTACGTGCTAATGGTTTTTCCATGGTTGTGATTGTTTGTAAATATAACGTTATTTTAGAAAATATGTTTGGTGGGGGAAATCTATGGTCTATGGTCCATGGACATTTTCCTGTATTATTGCGGTATATTATGCTACAAACCGAATATCATGCTATCATTGCCCGAGAATTGGGCCTGTCTGTTAAATCTGTTAGCGCCACCATTCAATTAATAAATGATGCCTGCACAACGCCCTTTATTGC
>CANHDN010000095.1 GCA_947459415.1 Bacteroidota bacterium | reverse complement strand
ACACCTCTCCGCCAAATCAGCGAAATTGTAAGGATACGCGATTAGAGGTGCCTTTTAGAAAAGATAATTTTGAAGAGGTTAAAAATAGAATTCAAGCAATTTCTCCTAAAGGCACAACACTCATTGCGCATTCTTTGCTGCAATCTGCTTATGATTTTCCAAAAGAGCCATATACTAGAAATGTAATTATTTTAATAACAGATGGTATAGAAGAATGTCAGGGTGACCCTTGTGCAGTTTCTGAAGCATTACAAAGTCAAGGGGTTATTTTAAAGCCTTTCATTATTGGTTTGGGTTCAACCGAAGAATTCAAAAAAGCCTTTGAATGCGTGGGCAGGTATTATGATGCCAATACTGAACAGGGCTTTGATGATGCATTGAAGATAGTTGTTTCTCAAGCACTCAACAATACCACGGCTCAAGTTAATTTGTTAGATGTTTTTAGTAAACCTACTGAAACCAATGTAAACATGAGTTTTTATGATATGAACTCTGGTCAGTTGCTATATAATTATATGCATACCATTAATGAGCGCGGAAATCCAGATACGATAAATTTAGATCCTGTATATAGATATAGAATGGTTGTTCACACAATACCACCTGTAATAAAAGAAGATATTGATGTGAGTCCGGGTAAACATACTATCATTGGTGTAGATGCACCTCAAGGGCAACTCATGGTAAAGGTTGATGGCCTTACAAATTATAATGGCTTACAATTTTTGGTTCGTAAAAAAGGATCAGATAAAACCCTTCATGTACAAGATGGGAATACCAAAGAAAAATACTTGGTTGGCAAATATGAGGTAGAAGTTTTAAGCATACCAAGAATGGTGAGAGAAATTGGCATAGATCAAAGTTACACAACTACTTTACAATTGCCTCAACCCGGAAAACTAGTGGTAAATGCGCCAGCACAAGATTACTATGCAGATGTCTATCAAACCATCAGAAATGAGTTGGTTTGGGTTTATAAGTTTCCTGTTGAGAAGAGAAATAATGTCTTAGTTATGCAACCCGGAGATTACAAGTTAATTTACCGCGCCAAGGGAGCTAGCAAAAGTAGTTTTACTTTTGAAAGGGTATTTAAAATTACAAGTGGACAAGCAACAAACATTACTTTAAATTAAATTACGAAATGAAAAAGTTTGATATACAAAATGTAAAAGACACCAGAAGTGGTTTTGGTGCTGGATTATCTGAATTGGGAAAAACGAATCCGAAGGTAGTTGCCCTTTGTGCAGATTTAACGGGTTCTTTAAAGATGGATGCTTTTCAAAAAGAACATCCAGAGCGTTTCTTTCAGGTGGGTATTGCAGAGGCCAATATGATGGGTGTTGCTGCAGGTTTAACCATTGGCGGTTGGATTCCATTCACAGGTACCTTTGCTAATTTTAGTACGGGTAGGGTTTATGATCAAATTCGTCAGAGTATAGCATACAGTGGTAAAAATGTAAAAATATGTGCATCCCATGCAGGTATTACTTTGGGTGAAGATGGTGCAACGCATCAAATACTAGAAGATTTAGGTCTTATGAAAATGTTACCAGGAATGGTGGTAATAAATCCTTGTGATTATAATCAAACCAAAGCGGCAACTATTGCCATTGCCAATTATGATGGCCCAGTTTATTTGCGTTTCGGAAGGCCTGCAGTGCCAAACTTTACAGAGGCAGATGCCCCTTTTGAAATTGGTAAAGCACTTGTGTTAAATGAAGGAAAAGATGTATCTATTTTTGCTACCGGACATTTAGTTTGGAAAGCCATAGAAGCCGGGCAAGCGCTGGCAGAAATGGGAATAGATGCCGAAATAATAAATATACATACCATTAAACCTTTAGATGAAGAGGCTGTATTAAAATCTGTAGCTAAAACGCGTTGTGTAGTAACTGCAGAAGAGCATCAAATGAATGGTGGATTGGGTGATAGTATTGCTCAATTATTGGCTAGAAAAAATCCTACCCCGCTAGAGATGGTTGCTGTAAATGATAGCTTTGGCGAGAGTGGTACACCAGATGATTTGATGAAGAAGTATGGTTTAGAGAGCAGTAATATTGTTGCTGCGGTTCAAGCCGTATTAAAACGTAAATAATATGAACTCATCTTTGCTTAAAAAGATTGCCGTATTATTGGCAGCCATATTAGTGCTTATTCAATTTATTCAACCTGAGAGAAATACCGGATTAGCCTTAGGTGAAAATGATATTGCTCATACGGTTGTGGTACCTGCCAATGTGCAAGAGATTTTAAGCAATAGCTGCTTTGATTGTCATAGTAATGCCACACAATATCCATGGTATGCATCTATTCAACCGCTTGGTTTCTGGCTCAAAGATCATGTAGATGAGGGAAAGTATGAGTTAAATTTCTCTGAGTTTAAAACCTATACCGAAAAGCGTAAAACTAAAAAGTTTAAAGAAATAGTAGCTGAGCTAGAAGAAGATGAAATGCCCTTAGCTTCTTATACTTGGGTTCATAAAAATACGGTTCTCTCTCCAGAACAAAAAGCTACTTTATTGGCTTGGGCGAAAAGGAATTATGAATTGCGAATGAAGCATGCAGAATTAAAAGTTATACCCAATGAATGGTGCGGAAAATATAAACCCTTGGAAGACTAAGGAATCTAAATTGGTTTATCAAAACAACTGGATTGAGGTAAACCACCATGAGGTTTTAACTCCAGGAGGCACAGATGGCACTTATGGCGTTGTTCACTTTAAAAATTTAGCCATAGGAATCATTCCTTTAGACGTAGATAATAATACTTGGATAGTGGGTCAATTCCGCTATCCTTTGAATAAATATTCGTGGGAAATACCTGAGGGTGGGGGTAAGTTGGGTATAGACCCACTTGTATCTGCACAAAGAGAATTATTAGAAGAGTGTGGCATTATTGCCAAAGATTGGCAAAAAATCTTAGAAATGGATTTAAGCAATTCGGCTACAGATGAACACGCCATTATATATGTGGCCCGCGACTTAATTTTTACCCAAGCTGAGCCAGAAGATACAGAAGAATTAAGCCTTAAGAAAATACCTTTTGATGATCTTTTTAACAGGGTAATGAATGGTGAAATTGAGGATGCTATGACCATTGCCGCAGTGCTTAAGTTGAAAATTTTATTGGGTCAGGGTTAATTTATTTACTCCTGTACAGATCCTATGAGTAGTGCACCAAAATCAAACATTTTATCCTATCAATATCCAAGCTTGTTGCTTTGGTTTCCGCGCTTAATAAGGCTAGTTTACTTGGTAAATTATTTCACCCAGTTGCGTAAAATTTATGTTATGCGCGCCTGGAAACGATTATTAAAACAAGTGAGTTCTAATGCTCTTGTTCTAGATTTTGGCGCAGGAGAAGCTCAATATTTAGTTCCTTTTTGTAGGAAACATACTCATAAAACATTTTATGCCTTAGATAATAAGACCAGTAATATTGAGTTTTGTGCTGCACTTGCTTATCCAAACCTGAAAGGTGTCTTATTAAACATTGAAGAAGAGAATGTTTCTTTTCAGGCAGACTTGGCTATATGTATTGGAGTGATGCAATATTTAGAAAAAGATCTTGCTGCATGTAAACATATGTATAACAGTTTAAAGCCAGGCGCTATCTTGCTTTTATATGTTCCAATTAATGGCATCATTATTACGGGTTTGTATAAACGTGTTTTGGCTAAGTTTGAACATTATGAAACCATTCATAGGCGCAAGCGAGTATATTCTGAGTCCGATCTCTTAGAAAAATTAGCACAGGCAGGCTTCTCGATAGCTCGTAAAACTTATACCTATGGCTATTTCGGAAAATTAAGTCATGAATTGTTAAATACACTCAGTACTATTTTATTTTCTGGGAGTATGGCGCTAAAATTATTGGCAATGTTATTATTCCCATTGTGCATGCCCATCATATTATGTTTGATGGCAATAGATATAAGCCTGCCAAAAGCGAGTGGAAATGGTATTTTAATAGAACTAAAAAGGGGCATTTAAATGCCCCTTTTTAGTTATGGAAATTTCGGAAACTTTTTAAAATCTGGCTTGCGTTTTTCTAAGAATGAATTTTTACCTTCCTTGGCTTCATCACTTAGGTAATATAATAATGTTGCATTACCTGCTAATTCTTGTATACCTGCTTGTCCGTCTAATTCTGCATTAAATGCGCTCTTTAGCATTCTGAGGGCAATGGGGCTTTTCTCCATTATTTTTTTGCACCATGCTATGGTTGTATCTTCAAGCATTTCTAATGGCACTACTTTATTTACCAAGCCCATATCTAAGGCTTCTTGCGCATTATACTGATCGCATAAGAACCAAATTTCTCTGGCTTTCTTTTGGCCCACTAATCTTGCTAAATAACTGGCGCCAAAGCCTCCATCAAAACTACCAACCTTAGGGCCAGTTTGACCAAACTTTGCATTTTCTGCAGCAATGGTAAGGTCACATATCACATGCAACACATGACCGCCTCCAATGGCCCATCCAGCCACCATCGCAATAACAGGTTTTGGAATGCGTCTTATTTGCATTTGTAAATCTAATACATTTAAACGTGGCACGCCGTCATCTCCAACATAACCACCATGTCCGCGTACACTTTGATCTCCTCCACTGCAAAAGGCCTGACCTCCTTCACCCGTTAAAATTACACAATAAACTGCTTCATCTTGTCTGGCCAGTTCCATAGCCTCACTCATTTCTTTTACAGTAAGTGGGGTAAAAGCATTATGAACCTGTGGTCTGTTAATACTAATTTTGGCTATTCCATCATAAAATTGGAATAAAATTTCTTTATATTCCTTCAGGGTTGTCCATTGATATTTTGATTCCATACTTATTTTTTTGCGTGGCGAATGTAGAATAAAATCGTTTAGGTTTTTATTAAAAACGTAATTTTTTAAATGCATCTATGGCTGTCAGATTCTCATTTTCTTGAAATGAAATTTCAAGGAGTATTGGCCGCTCTGAGGGCAGATACAGTTCTGTTAGACCTGCTTTCAATTGATTTTCTTCCAGGCAGTGCAGGTGTTTAATGTTATATTGTTGGCATAGTTTTTCAATACTTAATTGGTGTGGTGTGGTAAAATATTTTAATTCATTCGGGAACTTTTTTGGTCCTTCAATCCAATTAAATATGTTACCACCCTGATTATTTAGTACAATAATTCTTAAGTTGTTGGGTAAGTATGGTTGCCATAATCCATTTTGATCGTAAAACAGAGAAAGGTCTCCAATAATTAGGCTAACCATTTGATTCCTTTTTTCCATGGCTGCTCCAATGGCAGTGCTCAATGAGCCATCAATACCACTGGTTCCTCTGTTGCAAAAGTATGTATGCGTGGCATGGGGAATACCTATCCAGCTTGCCCATCTAACAGATGAACTATTTCCCAACTGTAATTGTGAGTTTGCTGGCAAGTTAGATAGTATCATCTGCATGGCTTTTGGTTCAGACCACATAGCTGCTTGTATGTTGTTTTGCAAGGCTTTAGATACATTTTCTTCTTGTTCTATCCAGGAGATGGTATAAGGCTTATGGTCTTTATTTTTAAATATTCGTAAAGACTGAAAAGAATGCAAATAGGGTTCAACATCTGCAACTATTTCATGGGTTAAGTTTTGATAGGTATTTACAATGGTATCTGTTTCACTTTGTAACCTAAAATGATAAGTAGGCTTTTGATTTTTAAGCCAATTTTTTAATGCTTTTGAAACCAAAGATCCACCAATAGATAAAATAAAATCGGGTGCTAGCTCATGAAGAACATTTTTATTACCAAACTGCAAAATGGCATCAAAATGTGGGGCGTTACAAATACTTAATTGGTTTGAAACAATATCACTTAAAACCACCACATCATCTTGTTCTATTAATTTTTGAAGTTGAGCACTCATTTTTCTATTAGGAGACATTTGTCCAATGAGTATTATTCGTTTTTTAGATTGAACCCAAGCATCACTTAATTCTACCATCATTGGCAATTTTTTGATGTTATTTTTTGTTTCAAATGCAAAGGGCTCATTTTTAGAAAAATCCAGCGTTTTTGAACTTAATTCATACAAAGGTTCACGTAATGGAACATTGATATGAACAGGGCCATTTTTTTCTAAATTTTTGCACTCATTCAGTGCAGTTTTTACAATACGTTCCGTAAGTTCATAATCTGTAATATTTTCATCATAACAAAGCAACTCATGGCTTGCAACTACATGTTTTCCATACACATCTTTTTGCATAATCATTTGCCCATCTTGTTGGTTTAGCAATTCAGGAGGTCTGTCTGCTGTAAGAATGAGTAAAGGTATTTTTTGATAAAATGCCTCTGCAATGGCCGGAAAAAAGTTTAAACATGCTGTTCCAGAGGTGGCAATTAATACAACTGGTAATTCTGATTGCTGTGCCAATCCCATAGCCACAAAGGCAGCACTTCGTTCATCAATAATTGAATGACAATGTATCTGAGTATGTTGTGTAAATGCGTATACTAAAGGCGCAGACCTACTGCCCGGACAAATCACTGCGTGTTTAATGCCTGCCCTTTCGCATATGTTTGCTATGATTAAAACGTGTTCTTGCATGGGCAGTGTTTTCTAAATTATTTTAAGGTTGTGGCACCAAACGCATTTTCATTCTGATGTCATTTACTGGTCTATCTCCTGGCTTAGTAGTAGTTGTGGCAATTTTATCTAATACATCAAAACCACTTACTAATTCACCAAATACAGTATAAGAACCATCTAAATGGGGTGCACCACCATATTCCATATAAGTCTGCATTTGGTCTAGATTAACTTTATCCGCGTTTGGATACATGCGTTTGTATGTTTCGTCTATGCTGGCATGTATTTTATCCATGTAGGCTCTTACTACTTCTTTATCACCTGTATTTTGTAATGAACTTACTGTAGCCTGAACCGAATCGCTTTGATATACTTTATACAACAATTCCTGTTTACGTTGTAAATTTTTATTGTTTATCATCTGCTCCAATTCTTGTGCGGTATATTTCCTTCCTTGAACAATATAAAATTGGCAACCGCTGCTCATTTGTTGCGGATTATTATCTCTGGCTGCAGCAAGGGCCCCTCTTTTATGAAAAATATCTGACCTAAACTCTGGCATTATTTTATATCCATTATCTCCTGCACCCAGCATAGCTTCTGGAGAAGCATTTTTTGAAGTTGGATCGCCACCTTGGATCATAAAAGATTTTATTACCCTATGAAATAATAGACTATCATAAAATCCTTCATTCACTAATTTGATGAAATTATCACGATGTAAAGGAGTTTCATCGTATAGCTTTACGATCATGTTGCCAAATTCAGTGTTAATTTCCACATGTTGGTTTTTAATATCCTTTTTTAAAGGCGCAGTGATGGTGGTATGTTTGGGTGTAGGTGTTTGTTTTTTATTGTTGCTCTTTTTATTCTGAGCTGTTCCAAAAAATGCAATGGAAATGCAAACCATTATTAAACTTAATTTTTTCATTGTGCAATGCTATTTATTTTGTCTGGTAATTTATAGGTTTTAGGTATTAATTCAAGCCAGAAGAGGCCAGAGGTCTTTCATATATTCAGGATCCGAAATTTTATCTTCTGCCTTTTCTGAAATAATACGTTCAAGTAATAAGTCATTTTTTGCTCCCTGATCCAATGCATATTTATAAGGGCTTAAACTAAAAGTAGTTAGTTCATATTGTGATTTAAACTGCGCTGGGTATAACTCGCTTAGCTCATGCTCTATGTGTTTTTTATGTAAGAAGTGTTGATCGCCCACTTTATCTGCCATTTCATAATAATTTTGTATGGCTAGTTGCGAAATAGCATCTGCATTGGGTTTACGAAGTTTTTGGTATTCATCAAATACTTTATGCCAATCGTTGCCATACTTTTCTATACATTCATCCATTACCACTACATCTTCAAAACTACAATTCATTCCTTGTCCATAAAAGGGAACGATGGCATGAGCGGCATCTCCTACAAGAGCCAATTTATCTTCTTTAACCCAAGGATAACATCTTACCGTAACTAAACTAGAGGTAGGATTTTTCATATAATCATCTAAGAGTGTTGGCATCAATGGAATGGTATCTGGAAATTCCTCTTCAAAAAAGCGTAATACATCTTCCTTCGTTTTAACCGCGTCAAAGCCTTTTTCGCCTTCAAACGGAACAAACAACGTGCAAGTAAAATCGCCCGAAGGGTTAGGGAGTGCAATCATCATAAAGGCGCCTCTTGGCCAAATATGCAGGGCATTCTTTTCCATTTTAAATTCACCCAATGCCCCGGCTGGTATTTCTAATTCTTTGTATCCAACGTGCAAATAAAACTGATGGTAATCAAACCTGTCGCCCATTTGCATGCGCCCTCTAGTGGCTGCAAAGGCACCATCGGTACCAATGATCCTATCTGCTTTAAAATGTTGGGTGCTGCCGTCTTCCATTTCAAAAATAGCCGTGCCTTCGGCTACATTTACATCGGTGCAACGGGTGTTAAAATGTAAGGTTATGTTTTCAAATTCGTCGGCTAGCTCCAATAACTTTATATTTAATCTGCCCCTTGATACTGAGTTGATGGCCTGCCCTTCTTTACCATAGGGTTGATATTTTAATTCGCCCGTTTTACTATGCATCATGCGGCCATACATGGGTATAGCATCTGCTAATATTTCTTGGTCTAATCCAATTTTTGACAAGGCATTTAATCCCCTTGTAGATAAGGCTAAATTAATAGATCTTCCAGCATAGCCTTTATTTTTACGCATATCTGGTCTGCGTTCAAATAAGTTAATCTCAAATCCTCTTTTCGCTAAATAAATAGCCATTAATGTTCCGCTTAATCCTCCTCCTATGATATTTATTTTTTCTGCCATATGCTTATCGTTTAAATGCCTCTGTATAGGCAACCATTATACCGAACAAATTGTTTGTTT
>CANHDN010000094.1 GCA_947459415.1 Bacteroidota bacterium | reverse complement strand
GTATTAACCATTAAGAAGTGGGGAGTTTTAGATGAGGTAAAGCCGCTGCAAATTAGATTTGATACACCCTTTTTCTTAAGTAACGCCGCTTTTACTAGCCCAGAAAACCTTCAAGTACGTTGGTTAGTTGGGATTGGTAGAAGTTTTTAAATGATCTAGTTTTACTACTCGGTTTTTATAAATTTTAGAATGGCTATTTCATCCTTGGTTCTTAGCATTAGATAGTAAGTTCCTGGAGCAATTTTATTTAATTCAAAAATCCAATCACTACCTAGTTTATCAATATTAGCATTCATTTTTCTTCCTTGCAGGTCAACTATTTCTGCACTTAACAGTTTTTCTATTTGATTACTTTTTAAAAATATTTTGTCTTGGGTAGGATTTGGAAATAAGCTCCATGATAGGTTTTGGTTCAAACCGTTTAATGCGGCAGGTGCTCCAATATTGATGTCTTTGGTTTTTATGTTACCCACACATTCGTTTATACTTGTTTCTGTAACTGTGATTTTTCCAGTGCCTTTATTACCCCAAACAATGTTAATGGTGGCAGTTCCGGCTCCGTTACTGATGCTGCCTCCAATTACTTCCCATTTATAGCTTGATCCGTTTAATCCGGCTACGTTATAGGTATTGCTTTCGCCACTCTTAACTTCGCTTAAACCATTTATTTCTGATGTATTTGGCCTGTTGTATACAGATATATTTAAGACGCTTTTTGGAGATTCGCATCCAAAACGACTTACACTGGCTTCATATATTCCGCCTTGGGCAATATTATTAATGTATAAAACCGGATTTTGTTTGTTTGAGCTAAACCCAATTGGTCCTGTCCAACTAAATTCACCATTAGCAACATTATTCGCAAAGAATCTTAAACTATCTTCTGTACATACTCTTGTTGTTGGTAAACTACTTAAAATGGGTGCTGTTGGGTATTCATTAATCACCACATCCGTTTTACTTTCTTCTCCACTACAACCCAATACAATCGCTTTTACTGTGTAGGTTCCAGACATGTTTTTATTGGTATTGCTTAGCAATGGATTTTGTTGATTTGAACTAAAATTCGGTCCGCTCCAGAGATAAGATGCTCCAGCAATGGTGCTCGCTCTTAATATGATATTATTTCCAATACAAGCCGGACCTGTATTAGAAGCTACTGGCGCATTAGGTAATGGATTTATCAAAACGCTGTGTGTGGCAGGGATTGAATAACAACCATTAGCAAATGCCTTAACCGAATAGGTTCCAGACTGCGAAGTATTTACGCCAATAATACTCGGATTTTGGGCATTTAGTTTATTGCCATTTGGAGTTTCCCACACATAACTGGCTCCACCTATTGAACTTGCCGCAAGGTTTAAATTCGCTCCAGCACATACCGGACTATTACTACTGGCTGCAGGAGATACAGGTAAATTCCTAACCACTACACTTAAATTGGCAGGTGCAGATTTACATCCGCTATCGCTAACAATTACGCTATACAAGCCGGCATCACTCGATATGGCACTATTTACCTTGCTTATTCTATCATTGCTATTAAAGTTATTTGGACCTTGCCAAGTATAGCTAGCATTAGGTCCTATTCCAGTACTTTGTGCGATAAGCTGAATGGTATCACCCACACATACAGGCGAATTACTAGAGGCTATTGCTGTGTTTGGAATAGCTCTTACCAATGCTTCGCTTGAACTGCTTGGTGAGGTGCCACATCCAGGTACCATAACATAAACCGAATAAAATCCTGCTTTTGATTTAGTCATATTGATTATGCTAGGATTTTGTAAAGTGGAACTAAACCCATTGGGTCCTGTCCAATAATAGTTGGCCCCAGTAATGGTAGTTGCGTTAAGTTTTAAACTATCTCCTGTGCAAAGCGGACTATTATTTCCAATACTTGGGGCAGGGGGTAAGGTATTTATAACAAGATTTACGGTAGCTGCACTCGAGGTTCCACAGGCAGTTGTGCTAGCAGTTACACTATAAATTCCGGCATTAGAATCATTCACATTACTGATGATTGGATTAGCTTGTGAAGAACTAAAGTTTTTCGGTCCCGTCCAAGTAAAAACAGCGCCTGATACTCCACTAGCGCTTAATTGCAGATTTTGCCCAGGACACAAGGGTCCATTGCTACTAGCAGTTGGAGTAGGGGTATTACTCGTAATAGAAACTTGGGTATTGGCAGCAACAGATGCACAGCCATTTACTGTAGCAATAACACTATACGTTCCAGCATCTATTAAGCTTAAACCAGCACGTGTTGGGTTTTGGGTGTTGGCAGTAAATCCATTCGGCCCACTCCAACTATAGGTGGCATTTGCAATTAAACTGGCAGTTAAACTCAATGTTTGTCCTACGCAAAGAGGGCCGTTATTACCGGTACTTGGTGCTGCAGGAATATTATTTACTACCACCGTGCTGCTAGCAGGCAAACTCGTACATCCATTTATGGTAAGCGTTACCAAATAATTTCCGCCAAAAGAATTAACAACTGAACTTCTTACCGGATTTTGTTGGGTAGAGGTAAAATTGTTTGGTCCTGTCCAATTATAAGCCCCTGTCAATGGTCCACTCGCTGTGAGGTTTAAATTTTGTCCAATACACAAGGGGCCATTATTGGAAACACTGGGTGTATTAGGAATATCGTTTACCACAATAAGTGCAGTAAATGGACCCATATTGCCGCATCCTGGCGCAGAAATAGTTACCTGGTAGGTTCCAGAATCTAGTTTTGTTACACTACTTTTATTGGGTGTTCTGGTATTTGCGGTAAAACCATTAGGCCCTGTCCAAGCATAACTTGCATTGCTGATATCAGTGGCTTGTAAGTTTAGGTTTTGACCTACACAAAGGGGCCCATTTCCACTGGCAGAATAACTATTAATTACACTTGCATAGGTTGTGGCCACCGTAGAAGAACATGAACCAATTACAGTGGTAACAGAATAAAGGCCAGATGCGCCAACTCCTGCCGCCGGAATAGTTGGATTTCTTTGAGTTGAACTAAATCCGTTAGGGCCTGTCCAGACATAGCTGGCATTTGGAACACTATCTGCTTGTAATTGCAGAGTGCCACCTGCACAAACCGGACTATTATTGTATGCATTTGTTGGGGCAGGGGTTTGATAAATTTCTTTGGTTATTTGGTCTGCGCATCCGCTCATCCATCCATACAATGTGTCATATAGTCTGACAGGATAAGTTACATTATGATTATAAGTTCTGATCCCATTAACAGCAAAAAAATTACCTGAGGTATCACCATAATTCCATTGACAACTAAATTGAGGGATATTGAAAAATGCCCGGGTATTATAAAATCTGTTGAATAAAACCGTACTTGATGTATTAGTAAAAGTAATTGGATTCCCAATACTTATGCAACTTACACTGGGTGTAAAATTCGCCTCTAAGTTATAAGAGACAAAAGGCTGCATGATAAAATCGGCGTTAAAAACTGGTCCGCCAATATTGATATTATAGGAGCGAATAAATGCGGTGCCAATTCTAACAGAACTTAACCATTCAGATCTCCCATTTGGTGGCGATGCTGTCCATGAATTAGCGACTACCGCCACATTAATGGCAGAAGATGTTTCTATGGTTAATACATAACCATTTGGATTAGCCGTTGTAACAGCGCTTGGAAATAAAGCTCTTTTGCGCAGTGCAGTTAACATACCCCCTCCAAAAGTTGAATCAACATTTACGGCTACACTGGCCAGTGGAGCGCCAACTGGCAAAGAATCTATACCCGCCAAATATACCCTGCAGGTAAGGGTAACCACTGCACTACTCATGGCAGTTTGCCATGCAAAAAATTCAAAACCATGTATGTTTATGTTTTGTGGGGATGGATACCATTGAGCAAAGGCATTTCCGCTGGTTGCATTATTTAAGGATACCGTATTTAAAGCAGTTGTTTTGTTATAAGTATAGTTTACTGTATCTGTGCCACATTGCTTAGATTTGTTTAACATCTGCGGGCGTGTAAAAGTAGTATTTCGGGCTGGCAGATTGTTTAAAATTGGAGCAGAAAAACCCTGCACACTCTGACCTTGAACTTGAAATCCTAAAGCTAAAAAAATAAAGCCTAAATAGATAGTAAATTTTGTTCCCATAATCATAATCGTTTACTCAAATTTAATAGATAAATTATTGCAAATCAAAATTTTATTTTTTTTAATTAAACTGGATAGGCATAAGCCTAGGTGAAAATAAGTTTAATGTATTAGCTTTGAAATATGAAGTTTAAATTGAGTATTTTTATGCTATTTTTTGTTTCGTGTAAGTTAACAGATAACTGTGAACGCACAGAGGTAGCATCCATAAGTAAAGTAAGCTGCCCCAAGGTAATAAACTATGGAGAATCCGCAGCAATTACACTAGAATTTGGCATAGGCAATGGCTGCGGTAGCTTTAAAGAAATTAGGTCGGTTCAGACAGGAAATTACATATATTTAGAAGTTATAAACGCTTTTAAAGGATGTGTTTGCACAGAACAATATCAATCTGGCTCAGAGGTGTATGGTTTTACTCCATCCCAAAAAGGTACTTATTACATTCAGTATTTACTTTCAGGAAATTCTAAAACCACCGATACTTTACTTGTTAAATAAGTACAGCTTGGATTATATTGCACAAAATATATTTATATGAACCAAGCCCTATCGCAATTAGAACCAAAGGCACTTTGGAAGTATTTTTCTGAACTCAATGCAGTTCCACGTCCGTCTAAAAAGGAAGAAAGAGTTATTCAGTTTATGCTTGATTTTGCTCAATCTTTGGGCTTAGAACATGTTAAAGATGAGGTAGGTAATGTAATAATAAAAAAGCCCGCAACAGCCGGAATGGAGTCGCGAGAAACCCTTGTGATGCAGAGTCATTTAGATATGGTGCATCAAAAAAATGCAGATACGCAATTTGATTTTGAGTCTCAAGGAATTGATATGTTTGTAGATGGGGACTGGGTAAAAGCAAAAGGCACCACACTTGGCGCAGATAATGGCATTGGAGTAGCTACCATTATGGCAATATTAGCATCTTCAGATATTCCTCATCCTGCCATTGAAGCTTTATTTACAATTGATGAAGAAACAGGAATGACGGGTGCTTTGGGTTTAAAAGGCGGATTACTTTCAGGTAAAATTTTATTGAACTTAGATACTGAAGATGACCATGAATTAACCATTGGTTGTGCTGGCGGAATTGATGTAAGCGGAGCTATTTCATACACAGCACTTCCTGTGGCAGTAAGTAGTGTGGGTTTGCAAATTAAAATTAGCGGCTTAACTGGCGGTCACTCAGGTATGGATATAATACTTGGAAGAGCCAATGCCAATAAGCTTATGAATCGATTGTTACTTATCTTAACGGAAGAATACAATGTGCAAATATCGAGCATTGATGGAGGCGGATTAAGAAATGCAATTCCAAGAGAATCCGTTTCTTTAATTGCATGCCATTCCGATCAGGTAGATGCTATCAAAAGCACAGTTCAATCTTTATTGAGAATTTTTAAAACTGAATATAGAATAACTGATCCTAATTTAATGATAAATCTGGATCAAATTGAAGCCCCTGAACTTGTTTTGGAAAAAGCTTTTCAAGCATTGCTGTTGCGTGTGATTCAGGTTTTACCAAATGGTATTTTTCGCATGACACCTGGTATAGAAGGTTTGGTTCAGACCTCTAATAACGTAGCGCGTGTGTTAGTAAATAGCGGACAAGTTAGCATACAATGTTTAACCAGGAGCAGTGTAGATTCAGAGAAATTTGAATTGGCATCGGTCATTCAATCTGCTTTCGAATTATTGGGTGCTCAAACAGATTTAAAGGGAAGCTATCCTGGCTGGACACCACTTCCGGATGCACCCATTGTAAAATTAATGTCGCATATTTACACAGAGATTTTTCAGAGTTCGCCTAAGGTAAATGCTTGTCATGCTGGCTTAGAATGTGGTATTTTGGGAACCAATTATCCGGGCATGCAAATGATATCTTTTGGTCCAAATATTACAGGGGCTCATTCACCAGATGAATCTGTGCAAATAAGTTCGGTTCAAAAATTTTGGAAATACTTATTAAAAACCTTGGAGCAAATTCCGAGTAAATAGTTTTTTTGGTTTTGAACCAATGGAAGATCAGTTTGCTACCTTTATAAATGTTATTTTACCACTGAATCTTCAGCAGGTATATACTTATCGTGTACCCAAAGAGTGGGAATCTGAAATTGAGATTGGTAAGCGGGTAGCTATACAATTTGGTTCTAAAAAGGTTTATGCAGCACTAATTTACCAAATTCATCATCAGCCACCAAAGAGCTATGAGGCTAAATATATTTATAGTGTTATCGATGAAACACCTATCATCGAGGCCAAGCATTTTTTATTTTGGGATTGGATTTGCAAATATTACCTCTGTAGCCTAGGAGACTTAATGCAGGCAGCCTTGCCATCTGCTTTTAAATTAGAAAGCGAAACGAGCATTATGGCTAACCCCTCTTTTGAATTGCAAAATGAGGTGCTAGACGATAAAGAGTATTTGGTGTATGAGGCTTTAGACATCAGGCATGAATTAAGTTTGGCAGATATTTCAGAGATTATACAGCTTAAAAATGTTTTCCCACTGCTGAAAAGCATGGTTAAAAAAGGTGTAATTCTGTTAAAAGAAGAACTAGAAGAACGCTACAAGGAGCGCAAATTAACCTGTGTTAAATTGGCTGAAGCCTATCATTTTACTGATAAGCTAGAAAACTTGTTTGAAAGTTTAGCTAAAAACGAAAAACAACTTAGCATGTTAATGTCTTATTTGCATCTTAAGCAAATAGATGCTTATAAAGATATTGATAAGGCCTTGCTTTTAAAAACAGCAAATGGCACAAACGCTCCCCTAGCTACCCTTATTAAAAAAGGTGTTTTCGAAACCTATCAAATTAGTATTGATCGGCTGCAAATAAATGCAACGCCTATACAAACCTTTGAATTAAATGAGGCTCAAGAAATGGCTTTAACCGAGGTTAAAAAATCTTGGGAAACAAAGGATATTGTTTTACTTCAAGGTGTAACAGGAAGTGGTAAAACCCACGTATATGTAAGACTCATACAAGAACAGCTCGCATTGGGCAAGCAGGTTCTCTTCCTACTTCCAGAAATAGCCCTTACTTCTCAAATCATTAAGCGGATTAGAAAGTTTTTTGGAGAGGCTTGTATTTCTTATCATAGTAAATACAATGACCAAGAACGGGTAGAAATTTGGCAGGGTGTAAAAGAGGGAAAGTATCAGGTTGTTATTGGGGCTAGGAGTTCAATATTTTTACCCTTTAAAGATCTAGGTTTGGTAATTGTTGATGAAGAGCATGAGGGAAGTTATAAACAACATGATCCAGCGCCACGCTATCATGCTAGAGATGCTAGTTTGGTTTTAGCCAGTTTACATGGTTGTAAAACTATTTTAGGTTCTGCTACGCCTAGTTTAGAGGTATATTATCAGACATTACAAGGTAAATATGGAAAAGTATTGCTAGCAGCTCGTTTTCATGATATAGAAATGCCACTCATAGAAACAGCTAATATTGCTGAAGAACGCAGGGTAAAAAGCATGGTGAGTGAAGATGTTAGTAAGCAATTATACGAGGCTATAAGTGCGGCCCTGAGCCGAAATGAGCAGGTAATTTTGTTTCAAAATAGAAGGGGATATGCCCCATTTTTATCCTGCAATACCTGTGAATGGACTCCCAAATGCCTAAATTGCGATATTAGTTTAACCTATCACAAATACATAGATTCACTTAAATGTCATTATTGTGGTTTCACCCAGCAACAACCAGTTAACTGCCACGCATGTGGCTCTAAACAGTTGAGTTTAAAAGGTGTGGGAACTGAAAAAGTTGAGGATGAATTAAACCTGTTATTCCCAATGGCGCGCGTTGCACGCTTAGATTTAGATGCAGCCAAGACCAAACATGGTCACGAAGAAATTATTAGAAGTTTTGAAGAGAAACAATTTGAAATTTTGGTAGGAACCCAAATGCTGAGTAAAGGTTTAGATTTTGAGCATGTTAGTTTGGTTGGGGTAATTAATGCAGATGCCTTACTTTCTTTTCCTGATTTTAGAGCGCATGAGCGAGCTTTGCAATTGCTTTTGCAAGTAAGTGGCAGGGCAGGAAGAAAACACAGCAGGGGTAAGGTAGTAATACAAACTAGCATGCCTAATCATTTTGTGCTGCAGGCATTGCAGCAACATAAATATGAAGCATTGTTGGAACGAGATTTAGAGGAAAGGCAAAAATTTGCCTATCCGCCCTTTTACCGATTAATAAAACTAGTTTTAAAACATAGGGATTACAAAATAGTAGAGCAAGCTGCTTTAAGATTAAAATATTTGTTAAATGGTGAAATAAATGCCCAAATACTAGGTCCTGAAAGTCCGCATGTGAGTCGCATTCGTAATTTTTATATCAAAGAAATTTTAATAAAAATTAATAGAAATAACTCAGACTTAGAGGCTGTTAAAAAGAGTATTCGCCAAAAAATGAATGCACTTGGAGAAGAGAAAGTTTTTCGGAGTGTAATCGTTTATGCAGATGTAGACCCTGGCTAGTTTATAAGGTCCAACTTATCCAAAAACCAGAACCCATATACTGTTTATTTATAAAAACAGCGTTTGACCCCAGAGATAGTTTTCTGAATAATTCTGTTATTCCATAACCAAACTCAAGGTAATTACCTTTTTCTTGGGTGTTTAATGCATTTACATGCAAACTTTCTTTAAAATTAAATAAGGCAAAAGCAGGTATTTGTTTTAAAATAAGTTTCTTAAAGGCTACATTACTTTGAAAACTAGTATAGTTTTTTGGTGTACTAAAGGCATAAAAGGGAACTTGCTTAAATCTTAAACCAGAAGCATCTGCATAAAACCAGCTTTGATTGGCTTCAAAATGATGAAAATCGTTAAAATAAATTTCTTGGGTATTTAAGAAAATACCTTGACTCAATTGATACCTTAATAGGAGCCAATGCCTAATAAATACC
>CANHDN010000093.1 GCA_947459415.1 Bacteroidota bacterium | reverse complement strand
TACCTTATGCACAGAGTCTGGCAAATACTGCAAGTCAAATATTTGCAGCGCACCGATACCACTAGCTTGGTCTGATACACAATACGCATAATTTTTATAAATTTCAAAATCCCTATTTCTAGCAAATATTGATTTGCCGTGTTCTACATCAACTAAGTTTAATTTATTTGTTGTACCAATTTCAAAAAAGTAAATGCTATCCGTGCTGCCACAAATAATATATTCCTTATTATTTTTTGGATTAAAATATCCTGTTAAATCGTTCCATATATCTGATCCATCTACTTTTGGTAAATTTGGATTATTATAATTTGCTAATAGTTTTATTTTATAGGAATCCTGTGCATGAACTGCATTGCAAATCCATAATAGAATAAACCAATAGTTTTTTAATATTTTCATGGCTCGATTATTTAAGGTTTTAACCCTTTTTTATTTAAATTGATAGGCGTAAGTATAGTGTATTTTTGTTGTTTTGGCACCTAATGCTTCAAATAAACTATGCATTTTTGGGTTAAAATCTCCTATCCAAGAAAGCTCTGCATGCGTGAATTGTGGATATTTTTGCCGCATTGATTCATAAAATTTAATGATCAGTCCTGTTTCCAATCCTAAATTCTGATACTGAGGAATTACCCCAAAAACAATACCTCGCACCCTTGTTATTTTTTTGAAGTATCTATAATACAAGAATTTAAGCTTGTTGATCCAATTCATTCTACCATGTAGATGTTTGAAAATTTGATTTACATCTAGTACATTCACATAAAAGCCTGCAGGCTCGTTATTAGCATATACGAACCAAATGGCCTCTTCAATCATAATCGGTTTTAAAGATTTTAAGGTGCTTTCAATTTTTAATTTTGTAATAGGTATAAAATCTGGTCTTTGTGACCAAGCTTTATTGTAAATTTGAATAAAATCCTCAGAAAATTCACTGATTTTAGACATTCTAAAATGTTTGTACTGATAATTTTGGTTTTTAAAAACTCTTTCTGATAGTTTATAAAATCGCTCAAATTTGAAATCAACGGTGCTTATCTCTGACGTTGTTTGTTCAAACACTTTTATAAAACCATATTCTTCGAAAAGAAATTTATAATAAGGGAAATTGTAATTTTCTTGGTAAGATGGATTCTTAAATCCTAGGACCATTAATCCCCAAAATTTATCTTTTTCACCAAAGTTAATAGGACCTTCCATGTAACTGCAATGATTATCTCTTAACCATTTTTGAGCTGTATCAAACAAAATGCTTGAAATAGATTGATTATTTATGCATTCAAAAAAACCAATTCCGCCTGTTGCTTCAAGACTTTCCTTTTTGTAAAAAGCTGCAATTCTACCCACAACCACATGGTCTTTTTTTATAATCCAACGTTTGGCATTTCCTATTAAAAAATAATTATTTTTTTTAGGGTCAAATATTGATTTAATATCATCATCGAGTGGAGAAACCCATTCAGGGTCGTTTTGATAAAGATCTTTGGGAAATTGAATAAATTCATTTTCGCTTGATGCATCATTAACAACTATCACTTCCATATGCAGCGAATTTCCTAATAGATTTTTAAATTGACAAATAAGTATTTTAACATTTGCTCGAATTAACTAATTTGCGACTTTAAATTAATCTGATATGTTACAAATAGGAGATAGGCTACCTGAATTTAAACTCAAAGGATCTGATGGCAATGATTACACAAATTTCGATCATGCAGATAAATACGCATTGGCAGTTATTTTCACTTGTAATAGCTCCCCAATTTCTAAAGCTTATGCTAATAGATTGGTTAGATTATTTGAAAAATATGAAGAAGATAGTATTGGGATAATTGGAATCAATTCCAACGACCCAGCGCAATCACCAGAAGATGATTTTGCTCATATGCTTCTTGCCGAGACGTCCTTAAAATCTAGTGGGGCTCATTTTTTATACCTCTCAGACGATACGCAAGAGGTTGCTAAATTATTCGGCGCACAAGTAAACCCAGAAGTGTTTTTATTTAATAGAACCAGAGAGTTAGTATATAAAGGCGCGATTGATGATTGTTGGGAGAATGAGGCGATGGTAACAACGGTTCACTTAGAAGATGCTATTGAAGAAACCTTAGATGGGATGGAAATTGATTTTCCTGAAACCAAAGCAATAGGAACACCCATCATTTGGAAAAAATAGAAAATAGTTAATAGTTTACTGACCCCCTTGCTATTTTTTTCAAGCTTATTTTAGATGATGCTTGCTAATAAAGTTGTAATAATTACAGGAGCTTCCTCAGGAATTGGAGAGGCCTGCGCTTATGAATTCTCAAAAGCTGGTGCATGGGTGATTTTAGCTGCCAGAAATGAAGAAAAACTTAAAATGGTAGCAAATAACATTAAATCAAATGGTCAGATTGCAAGAATAAAAGTATGTGATGTAAGTATTTTGGAAGATTGTAAATCATTAATTGATTTTACAATACAGGAATTTGGCAAAATCGATGTGCTTATAAATAATGCAGGTATTAGCATGCGGGCATTGTTTAAGGATTCTGATATGCTTGTGCTTCAAAAACTCCTTGATACAAATTTTTGGGGTACGGTTTATTGTACAAAATTTGCATTGCCCTTTTTGATTGATCAAAAGGGTAGTGTGATCGCAGTTAATTCTTGGGCTGGCTTTACCGGCTTGCCTGCCAGAACAGGATACACAGCATCTAAATTTGCCATGTTAGGTTTTATGGAGTCTTTGCGTGTTGAAAATTTGAAAACTGGTTTACATGTAGGGTCAATTTTTCCTGGTTATACCCAATCTAACATCAGAAATACTGCTTTAAATGCTCAGGCTCAGGCTCAAGTTGAAAGTCCACTGAATGAATCCAAACTTATGTCGTCTGAAACGGTTGCCAAACATATTTTAAAAATGGTTATAAACAGAAGAAAATACCATGTAATCACCTTTACAGGCAAGTTAATGTATTGGGTAAACAAGCTTTTTCCAAGTTTGGTTGATAGATTGGTATATCGCGTTGTTTCTAGGGAGAAAAATTCACCCTTCCAGTAAAAAGAAAGTCCCACATTTTTCAATGTAGGACTTTTTATTTATAAACAACCCAGAAGGTCGTTTCCTTCCCCCATCGTGTGTGGGGGTACACAGGAAACTTAAAACTTAGGCATCAATCCGCGCATATTTAGCATTGGCTTCAATAAATTCTCTTCTTGGTGGAACTTCATCTCCCATAAGCATGCTAAAGATATGATCTGCTTCGGCTGCAGAATCTAAACTAACACGCTTCAAAGTTCTGGTTTCAGGATTCATGGTTGTAGACCATAATTGTTCGGCATTCATTTCACCCAAACCTTTATAGCGCTGAATACCAACTGAATCAGGATTTCCACCTTTAGCCAATCGCAATACGGCTTCTTCTCTTTGTGCTTCTGTCCAGCAATATTCCTCCTCTTTACCTTTCTTAACCAAGTAAAGTGGTGGTTGGGCAATGTATATATAACCAAACTCAATTAATTCTTTCATGTATCTAAAGAATAAGGTTAAAATGAGTGTGCGTATGTGAGAACCATCTACGTCTGCATCCGTCATAATAATAATCTTATGGTAACGGAGTTTTGCAATGTTTAATGCTTTTGCATCTTCTTGTGTTCCAATAGTTACACCCAATGCGGTGAACATATTTCTTATTTCTTCATTTTCATAGATTTTGTGCTCCATGGCTTTTTCTACATTTAAGATTTTACCTCTTAATGGTAGGATAGCTTGGTTAGCTCTATTTCTGCCTTGTTTTGCGGTTCCACCGGCAGAATCACCTTCTACTAAATAAATTTCACACAAACTAGGGTCACTTTCTTGACAATCTGCTAATTTACCTGGTAAGCCGCTACCCGTAAGCGCACCCTTACGTTGCACCATTTCGCGAGCTTTTCTTGCCGCAGCTCTCGCTGTAGCTGCTAATACAACTTTCTGAACGATGAGTTTAGCCTCTTTTGGATTTTCTTCTAGGTAATGCGTTAGCATCTCACCTACACATTGGTCTACTGCACCAGTGACATCACTGTTTCCAAGTTTAGTTTTAGTTTGACCTTCAAATTGAGGTTCTTGAACCTTTACAGAAATTACACCAGTTAATCCCTCTCTAAAATCATCACCGGTAATTTCTAATTTTACATTTTTAAGCAAACCTTCTTTGTCTGCATAAGCTTTTAAGGTTCTGGTTAAAGCTCTTCTAAAACCTGCAACGTGTGTTCCACCTTCAATGGTATTGATATTATTTACATAGGAATGTAGGTTTTCGGTGTAACCACTGTTGTAAATCATTGCTACCTCAACTGGAACTCCACCTTTTTCACCTTCTACATAAATTGGTTCAGGCAATAATTTTTCTCTGGTTCCATCTAAGTAATTTACAAATTCCCTTAAACCACCTTCGCTGTAAAATGTTTCTTCACGAAGATTTCCAGCTTCATCCGGACGATTATCTTTTAGTGTAATGCGAATACCGCGGTTAAGATAAGATAGCTCGCGCATACGGGCTGCTAAGGTTTCATATTTATATTCTGATGCCGTAAAAATGCTTGTATCTGGCTCAAAATAAACAGTGGTACCTGTTTTTTCGGTTTCTCCAACAACTTTTACATCATACAATGGTTTACCACAAGAATATTCTTGTTGGAAAATTTTTCCTTCACGATGAACCGTTGCCCGCAATAATGTTGATAATGCATTCACACAACTTACACCAACGCCATGCAAACCACCAGAAACTTTGTAAGTGTCTTTATCAAACTTACCACCTGCATGCAATACCGTCATTACCACCTCAAGCGCAGATCGGCCCTCTTTGGCGTGTATTCCTGTAGGAATACCTCTACCATCATCTTCTACCGTAATAGAATTATTGGTATTGATATTTACGAAGATATTTTTACAGTATCCTGCAAGCGCCTCATCAATTGAGTTATCTACAACCTCATAAACCAAATGGTGTAAACCTCTAATTCCAACATCGCCAATATACATGGCTGGTCTTTTTCTAACTGCTTCTAATCCCTCTAATACCTGAATATTATCGGCGCCATAATTTTGTCTGTTTTCCATTGCTTCTTCGCTCATCTTATTTTAGCTAATTTCAAAGCGTAAAAATAAACTATAACATAGACGCAACCAAATTATAATGCAGATTTAAGACTTTGTTTATCCACAAATTTTCCCCTCTTAAAATAAGCGGGAAAACGGATCAAAAAGAGCCCTATTTACGGTGGTCTCCCCGCAAATCAATTTATTAAAATTTTTAATTTCCTTTTTTGCATATCCTTGAATTGGTTTTAAATCCTCATCAGAAAAAAGATGACTACTTTCTAGCAATGCTTGTGCCACTTGATATTGGGGCAACATTTTACCATCATCTATTTTAATGCAAACCCCTAAATTTTGTTCAGTAAAACTCATACAAAACACACCTTCAGCACCTGTTTTTCCAATCACCTTGGGTGCAGTAATTTCCATCATTTCTGTGCAGTACCTATTTGTGCCTGCAATCATAAAGGCCTCTTCACCAACTAGCTTTAAAATTTTTTTGCAAGCTTTTTGTAATGTTGGTCTTAGGTGATTTGAATAAGTAAGATTTTTAAATGCAATAGCTTGATGATAAACTGGAATGCTATAGATTGGAGCGCTACATCCATCCAAAGCACAAACCATTTTTTCAGCAGGGTATTGATAAATTTCTTCTATGTAGGATAAAATTAGTTTTTGGATGGGATGCGAAGGGGATAAGTAATTTTCAATAGAATAACCAAGAAGCAAACACAAGGCTAACATTCCTGCATGTTTTCCACTACAATTATTATGTATGGCAGTGGGTTTTATTCCACTTTTTAAGAATGTCTCACTCGTTTCTTTATGAGTTGGGTATTGAATTCCGCAGCCCAAATGACTTAAGTTTAAGCCTATTTTAGCTAACATACTTTCAACCACTTCAACATGCCTACCTTCACCATTATGAGAACCGCAAGTAATCGCAATTTCTTCTGATGTGAATCCAAATTTTTCAATTCCTCCTAACTCAACTAAGGGGAGTGCTTGAACCAATTTTAAGGCAGATCGCGGATAACAAATTTGTTCAATATTCCCTAATTGAAATACAATTTCATTTTCTTGGTTTACAACACAAACAACACCACGGTGAAAACTTTCCAAAATGCCGCCTCTTAAAACTTGAACTAAAATCGGATTTTCCATGTATGCAAATAAATGAATTTTTGATATATTCGTAGTGCTATGAAAAATATTTTAACTAAGATATCACTCGCTATTATTGTTCTATCATCTTGCGATAGTGGCTATGACTATTATGATTATAACTACAACAATTATAAATACAGGCAGGTTATTAGATTTGGCGATACCAATAGGATTATTAAACAAATAAATTATTCTGAAGGTTTGAGAATTGACTCACCTAATGCAAGTGCAGCAGATTTAAAAATATCACCCCATGAAAACACAAGGATTGCTTTAAGTGATGGTAAAAGTACTTATTTTTTTGAGTTAAGAATGAAATTTAAAATGGATACAGAGTCTGATGAGTACAACGATAATATATTCGTCAAAAAATATGAAGGGATTGAAATAGTCAGTAGTACAGCAAAAAAAAACAGGCAGTCTAAATTCGAGAGAAATATTGTTGGAATTCCTAGTTGGAACAGAACTGTAGAATTTATTGATAGCTTAATTATAGAATGAGAAAATTATTTTTTAGTTTCATTTTGATAACTTTTGGATTTAGGCTATCGGCTCAAATCATGAAAAGTAAAGAATCAAAGAATTTTTTTGGATTACACATTCAAAATTCTTTAAATGCGCCCTTGTTTCTTTCTTACTATCAATTAAATGAGGATAATAAGGGTTGGGGGATGAGGTTTGGTTTCGGAAGAGAGACTGAATCAGGTCAAATTTATTTGAATGGAGATAGGTTTGGTTCCTCTACTTTAGGAAGAACGGATTATAGCAGAAGGGCAGAATATTTTTATATAGTTCCACAATATGTGGCTTATACCAAACATAAAAAAAGATCAACCTTTATGCTTGCATTTGGTTTACCTTTAGGTTATTCCAAAGATTGGCTTAATCAAAGCCATGTAAACGATCCAATTAAAGGCACCTATAATACTTATTTAAGAGAAGAAAATCGATATGCAGGGGTAGAGGTAGAACTTGCTTTTTGTGCCAATGTTGGTAAAACGATGGCATTTAAATATGGTATGAGCACCGGAATAAAATTAATTGGAGATGCACCATTTCAAGATGTTTTTGAAAATTATAATTTCAGTAAGGTTTATTATCCTGGAATGTACAAAGCAAGCTATATCAATTTTCAAATTGGATTGTTATTCTCACAATTTGGGATAAAATAAATAATTCATTCTTGCTAAAAGTTAACAAAGCCTTTTCCTTCTCTGATGATGATAGGTTCCTCTGCTGTACAATCAATAATAGTAGAAGGGACATTACCTCCTGCGCCACCATCTACCACCAAATCAACTTGGTGTTTGAATTTTTCGAAGATTTCTAAGGGATCTGTCATATATTCAATAATATCATCATCGTGGTGGATGGTACTTGCTACCAGTGGGGTGCCAAGTTCTTTGATAACAATTTGAGTTATTTCATTATCGGGTACCCTGATGCCAACTGTTTTCCTATTTCCAGCAAAATATTTAGCAACTTGTGAATTTGCTTTTAAAATAAAAGTAAAGGGGCCAGGGAGATTATTCTTTAGCATCCTGAAAATATTTTTATCAATAGGTGCAGTTACCTCCGAAATATTTGATAAATCAGAGCAAAGTATCGAATAAAAGACCTTATCAGGTTTTTTACCCATTATTTTACTCATTCGATCAATGCCTTTTTTGGAATCCAATTTGCAAACCATCGCATAAATTGTATCAGTTGGCAAAATTACCACACCATCATTGTCTAATAATGCCAAGACTTTTTTAAGATCTCTTGGATTTGGATTTTTAACATGTAGCGATAAAAGCATGATGGGTAATAATAAATAAGGTCGCAAGATACGATATATCAGGCGACCTTATTGACTATAGAATTTATTATAATTTTCCTGCAACAGCTTGCTGAACCAAATCAGCAGCTTCTTTAAGAACTATTGCTGAGTATACTTTAAGACCTGATTCATCAATTAAAGTTTTAGCAACTTCTGCATTTGTGCCTTGTAAACGAACAATAATTGGCACTGGAATATTTCCAATATTTTTGTAAGCATCAACAACTCCTTGTGCCACTCTGTCGCATCGAACAATACCACCAAAAATATTAATTAATATGGCTTTTACATTTGGATCCTTTAAGATAATTCTAAATCCAGCTTCAACTGTTTTTGCATTAGCAGAGCCACCAACATCTAAGAAATTTGCAGGGTCTCCACCAGATAATTTAATAATATCCATAGTGGCCATTGCTAAACCTGCACCATTTACCATACAACCAACATTCCCGTCTAATTTAACAAAGTTTAGGTTGAAGGCTGCAGCTTCTACTTCAGTGGGATCTTCCTCAGAAGTATCTCGCATAGCTTCATAATCTGGATGACGATACAATGCATTGTCATCAATATTTACTTTTCCATCTACAGCAATAATTTTATTGTCAGAGGTGCGTAAAACTGGATTAATTTCAAACATGGCAGAGTCTGACTTAACATAGGCAGTATATAAGGCACTAACAAATTTAACCATTTGCTTAAATGCATCACCTTCACAACCTAAATTAAAAGCAATTTTGCGAGCTTGAAAACCTTGCAGACCTACCTTTGGATCAACTGTTTCTTTATGAATTAAGTGTGGAGTATGTTCTGCAACATGTTCAATATCCATACCACCCTCGGTTGAATAAACGATGATGTTTTTACCTTGGCTGCGGTCGAGCATTACACTCATGTAATATTCTTTTGGTTCAGCAACTCCTGGGTAATATACATCTTGTGCAACTAATACTTTACTTACTAATTTACCTTTCTGACCAGTTTGAATGGTTACCAATGTTCCCCCGAGAATATTTCCAGCAATTTCTTTAGCTTTTTCGGCATTTTTAGCAACGGCAACACCTCTTTGTTCTTTGCCTATAATACTACCTTTTCCGCGACC
>CANHDN010000092.1 GCA_947459415.1 Bacteroidota bacterium | reverse complement strand
TTGAGTAAGGTGATCCCAAACACAGCAATAACAAAAAAGGAAGGCAAGGCTTGATGGTAAAAACCTGCGCCAGCAATGGCAATAATAAGTGAGCCACAAATGAGATTAATAGCTAAGAAATTTCCTTTGCGGCTATATTTATCTACTAAAGTGCCGGCATACAAACCAAAAAACAAGACCAATAAAGTAATAAAACCATATGCCAAGGTGAAGGTGCTGCTTTGATTTTGTTTGGCAAAATACCAGGGCACAGCAAGCATGGTTAATCCTTGCGAAAAGCCAGAAACTGCATTGGCCGTAAAGAGTAAAAAAAGGGCACGGGTATTAGAGGTATGAGCCATGCTGTTTATTAATAGCCCATAGATTTAAGTACATCTTGAATAATATCTGATTCGTAACCACGCTGCATGGCATATTGAAAAACTTTTTGCTTGAGCAAGATAGGGTGTTTTATTTTTGATTTATCTATTTGCTTTTGCAATACTTCATGCAAGGTTTTTGTATAATCTTCTGGATCTATTTCTTTGAGCCCAATTGCAATACAAAAATCTGAAATTTGCCTGTGTTTAAGTTCACGTTTTATTTTGCTTCGACCCCATTTTTTCACCCTAAATTTTCCACCAGCAAATGCTTTGGCAAAGCGCTCTTCGTTGAGGTAATTATTTTCTAGCAGAAAGAGCACAATGTGATTGGCCTCGTCTCCATAAATGCCCCATTCTTGCAATTTTGCCCAAATTTCTGTGTGACACCGTTCTTGGTAGGCACAATAATTGGCAGCTTTTACTAGCGCTTCTTGTTGGGTAAAGTATTTTTTGGAGGCTTGCAAACTTAGAGTGATTCTGCCACTACTTCTTTTACTTCTGGAACCATTTTGGTTAAGAGACCTTCTATGCCTCTTTTAAGCGTTACGGTAGAACTTGGGCAACCGCTGCAAGAACCTTTTAGCTCAACAGTAACCACTCCATCGTTAAATGATTTAAAAGAAATCATGCCTCCATCTGTTTCTACAGCAGGTTTAATATAGGTATCTAAAATCTCTAAAATTTGGGCAACTACTTGCGTTTCGGCTCCTTCATATTTAAGCGGCTCAGTGCGCGGGTAAACAATGAGTTCTCCGGCTTCTACATATGCTTTTAAAAACTCTTTTACAATGGGAATTACTTCATGCCATTCTGTGCCGGGTGTACGGGTAATGGTTACAAAGTTATTCATAATAAATACGCCATTTACAAAGCTAAATTCGTATAAACTTTTTGCCAAAGGAGCTGCTTGAGCCTGCTCCCTGCTTGGAAAATCTACCGCGTCATCTGGAAGAATCATTTTGTTAAAAACAAACTTCATGGTTTCTGGATTGGGCGTTTCTTCAGCGTATATATTCAAGAATTCTTTTTCTGTGCTCATGTGTTCTTTAATTGTAGTTAAAAATAGTCTACAAATCTAACATGATTTAGCTAAAAAAGTTCATTTGTAGATATGTTTATTTGCCACTAAGGCCAGAGTTAGTATTTTAGCGCTATGAAAAAACTGTTAATAATTGCCACTTGTATGCTAGGAATGAGCCTACAAGTAGCTGCCCAAAACTTATATCCCATTCTTAAGAAAAACAAGTGGGGATACATGAATAACGAGGGTAAGATAGTGATTGATTTTAAGTATGATTTGGCTCAAAATTTTAATGAAGGATATGCCTCTGTGGCATTAGGCAATATGCCTTGCTTAATAGATAAAAACGAAAAAAGGGTAATAGATACGGGAATTTACCAATTTATTGGAACCTATTCTGAAGGATTGGTTCCGGTTATGGATTATAAATTTAGGCGCTTTTACCTAAATAACCAGGGCAAGGTAGTATTGAGTTTACCTCAAGAAATTTACGATTCACGAAGTTTTTACAAGGGCTTAGCAAAGGTTGGGAAAAAGGTAGATGTGGTGCAAAATAAGTTTGGTTTCGACATCAGTAATTTAGGCTACAAGTTTGCATACATGCGTAAAGATGGCAGCTATGCCACCCAGTTTATTTTTGATGATGGCGATGATTTTGAGCAAGGCATTGCTCGGTTTATGCAAGGAACTAAGTTTGGATTAATGAACGATAAAGCTGAAATTATTTTGCCCGCAGAATACGAATTTATTAGCAACTTTAATGAAGGAAAAGCAGCGGTCAATAAGATGGGTAAGTTTGGATTTATAAATGAAAAAGGAGAATTAATTATTCCGGCAACTTATACCTATGCCAAATCATTTAATGAAGGCTTGGCAGCGGTAGAAGTAAATGGCAAATATGGATTTATAGATGCCAACAACACCCTAGTTATTCAGGCGCTATACGATGATATTAGGCCATTTGCAGAAGGTAGAGCAGGTGTTTTGTACCAGGGCAAATGGGCCATTATAGACAGCAAAGGAAACTATGTTTACCAACCCTATTTTGAAGACATGAGCTATTACAATGAAGGCATTTGTGCGGTGAAGGTAAAAGGAAAATGGGGTGCCATAGATCAGGAAGGAAAGGTATTGGTTCCATTCGAATTTCAGAGCATTGGGGTATTTGAAGATGGCATTGCGGAAGTTATTTATAAGAGCATCAATTTGTACGTAAACCGCCGCGGCGAAATTCTACCTAAATAATTTGAACGAGTTTCTCTCCACACCTCTTGCCTATTTAAAAGGAATTGGCCCGGCCAAAGCAGAATTGCTGCAAAAAGAGTTGAGCTTATTTACCTTTCATGATCTGTTATTTCATTTTCCGTACAGGCATATAGACCGCAGTAAGGTTTATAAAATTTCTGAGTTGCGAGAAGACATGCCTTATGTACAAGTAAAGGGGGTATTAAGTAACCTACGCACCTTGGGTAGCAAGGGTTCTGCCAGGTTGGTGGCAGAACTGAGAGATGAAACAGGGATGATAGAATTGGTGTGGTTTCAGGGGCATAAATGGATCAAAGATAGCCTCAAAGCGAATAAGGTATATCTGGCCTTTGGAAAACCCAATGCGTTTAATCATCAGCTAAATATTGTGCATCCGAACCTAGACGACCCAGAGGATGCGGCCAATAAAAAATATTTACATATTATGCCTTTGTACCATTGTACAGAGCGCATGAAAGCACGCGGCATAGATGCTAAGGCCATGATGAAATGGATTAATACCTTATTACTAGACCACAGGCTGCATATTGAAGAAACATTAAGCGAAGAAATTATAAAAACGCATCAGTTACTGAGTAGGTCTCAGGCCATGCAGCAAATCCACTTCCCGAGCAATTTAGCACTGCTTGCACAAGCCAATTATCGCTTAAAGTTTGAAGAATTTTTTTATATTCAATTAAAGTTATTGCGCTATAAGGTAAAGCGCCATCAACTATTTAACGGTATTAAATTGGGTATGATTGGAGAAAAGTTTAATGCTTTTTTTCATGAACATTTACCCTTTCAATTAACCCAAGCACAGAAGCGCGTATTAAAAGAAATAAGGCAAGATGTAAAGGCCGGTTTTCAAATGAACAGGTTGGTTCAGGGCGATGTTGGAAGCGGCAAAACGGTAGTGGCATTAATGAGTATGCTCATGACGCTAGACAATGGCTACCAGGCCTGCATGATGGCTCCTACCGAGATCTTAGCTAAGCAACATTTTATAAGCATTAGTGACTTACTAAAAGAAATGCCCGTGCGGGTTAAACTCCTAACGGGGTCTACTACTGCCAAAGAGAAAAGATTGATTTATGCAGCCTTAGAAGCAGGAGAAATAGATATTTTAGTAGGAACGCATGCGCTTATTGAATCTAAGGTTCAATTTAAAAATTTGGGCATGGCCATTGTAGACGAACAGCATAGATTTGGGGTGGAGCAAAGGGCACGTTTATGGCAAAAAAATAGCAAACCTCCGCATGTATTGGTGATGACGGCCACTCCTATTCCACGCACTTTAGCCATGACGCTTTATGGAGATTTAGACACCTCCATCATAGATGAATTACCGGCAGGTAGAAAACCCATTCAAACCATTTTACGTACAGATAGCAGCAGATTAGCAGTATTTGGCTTTTTGAGAAATGAAATTAGCAAAGGCCGACAAATTTATATGGTGTATCCACTCATAGAAGAATCTGAGAAAATGGATTATAAAAACTTAGTGGATGGCTATGAAAGTATTTGCAGAGAATTTCCTGAACCAAACTATCAAGTAGGTATTGTGCATGGCAGAATGAAAGCCCATGAAAAGGATTTTGAAATGCAAAGATTTATTAGGGGCGAAGCAAATATTTTAATTGCAACCACTGTGATAGAGGTTGGTGTAAATGTGCCCAATGCCAGTGTAATGGTGATAGAAAGTGCGCAGAAATTTGGCTTATCTCAACTACACCAATTACGCGGACGAGTAGGCAGAGGAGCAGAACAATCCTATTGTATTTTAATGAGCGATGTAAAGCAAAGCACAGAAGCCAAACAGCGTTTAAAAACCATGGTAGAAACCAATGATGGGTTTAAAATTGCAGAGGCAGATTTAAAGTTGCGAGGCCCCGGGCAATTAGAAGGAACGGCTCAAAGTGGCATATTAGATTTAAAGATTGCAGACTTAAGTAAAGATACGGAGATTTTGGCCCAAGCCCGCAGCGCTGCGCAAGCTTTATTAGATATAGACCCTGAATTAAAACTACCAGAAAATGCAGCCATTTTAAACTGCCAACGCATCTATCAAAAAACCGCCAAATGGGGTCGAATTTCTTAATGGTTTAATTCATTCGCTGCATGAGATCTTGAGCGGTGCTTATAAGTACTTGTTTCCTATCTGCCTGAACCGAAACGGCTTGCAGGTGATGGAACGCACGGTCTAGGTATTGTTGTTTTTGAGATTCTGCAAAGGCCTTAATTTGATATTTTTCATATAAGGCAAGCACTCCTTCAATTTTAACATCTTCATTGGTTTCAGCCAATAAGCTTTGAAGTAATGTAGCATCGTCTTTATGCACAGAAGCCAGCAATTCTATGAGCAATAAGGTTTTTTTGTTACAGGCAATATCTCCTCCAATTCTTTTACCTACCTCTGCTGTTTGACCAAAACTATCTAACATATCATCCTGAATTTGAAAAGCAATTCCAATGCATTTACCAAACTCGTAGAGGTTCTTGGCATCTTCCTCTGAGGCATTGGCAACACGTGCACCAATTTCTAAGGAAGCACCCAAAAGCACAGCTGTTTTTAGCGTAATCATTTCTATGTATTGCTCATGGGAAACTTGCAACTGCGATTCAAAGTTCATATCTATTTGTTGCCCTTCACATACCTTGGCAGCTGTGTCATTAAATACGGCAAGTAATTGAGCAAATTGATTGCTTTCTGTTTTGGCTAATAAATCAATGGAACGAATAAGCATTAAATCTCCGCTCAAAATGGCAACGGGCATGCTCCATTTCTGAAACACTGTTTCTTTGCCCCTGCGCAAAGGTGCATTATCCATAATATCATCGTGAACCAAGGTGAAATTATGAAAAACCTCAATGGCCAAGGCAGCGTCTAGGGATTTATGGATTTGAGCACCAAATAAATCTGCAGCCATTAGGGTAAGCACAGGTCTTAAACGCTTGCCTCCTAAGCTCATCATGTAGGTAATGGGATCGTATAATTCTTTGGGATTTGAACCAAAAGAAGTTTCGGCAATTTTTGTATTGATTAATTGAAGCAGTTCAGGATAAGCATGCATAGCGATGAATAGGCAAATAAGTCGTTAAAAAGTTTAGTCAAAATAAAGGCATCGAAGCAATATAAAAAAGAAGAAAATATAAGACCTACTCATATTACCTGCGCCTAGATTTTTTACTTCCTTTTTTACTTTTACCAGTAAATGCTTTTCCCCTATCGCTGCGTTTTCTAGACTCTGATGCTCCGCTGCGGCGCGAATCTCTTGGCATTGCTGAACCTACCAAAGATAAATCAATCTGCCTTTTAAAAATATCTGCTGCGGCAACTACCACTTGAATGGGGTCGCCCAGTTGATATTTGATGCGGCTTTTTCTGCCAATGATCCACTGATTTTGCTGGTCATAATCATAATAGTCATTGCCCATATTGGCCAAGCGCAACAAACCTTCTGCTCTGTAAATACTTATCTCTACATAGATTCCCCACTCGGTTACGCCACTAATAATCCCATCAAAGGTTTCACCAATAAACTCTTTAATATACTCTACCTGTTTATATTTTACCGAGGCACGCTCTGCATCGGCTGCTTTAACCTCCATTTGAGAAGACTGCTTACACATGGCTTCATAGTGTGCTTCATTGGCACTAGGCCCATCGTGTAAGTATTGCTGCAGCAATCGATGCACCATTAAATCTGGATAGCGCCTAATGGGCGATGTAAAATGTGTATAATGTTCAAAAGCTAAGCCATAATGCAAAGACTTCTTACAACCATAATAGGCCTTACTCATGGTGCGTATTGCCTGACTTTGAATTAAGTTTTGTTCAGGTTTACCTTCAACATCTTCTAACAAAGAGTTAAAGGATTGCGAAATACTTTTTTGCGATTGGGTTAAAATTTTATGTCCCCACCTGGCTGCAAAAATATTAAACATTCTAATCTTGTCTTCGTTGGGCTCTTCATGGATTCGGTAAACAAAGGTTTTTTTCTTATCTCCTTTACCAAGTCCGCTGGCGTATTCGGCTACTTTTCTATTGGCCAACAACATAAATTCTTCAATGAGTTTATGTGCATCTTTTCTAATTTTTACGTATAAATCTATGGGTTTAAATTGTTCATCCAATTTAAATTTTACCTCTTGGGTTTCAAAACTAATGGCCCCTTTTTTAAATCGTTTTTCTTTTAATTGCTTGGCTAATTCATTTAAAACAGTGAGTTCTTGAGCCAAGTCACCCTCTTTACTTTCTAAACGCTCTTGGGCTTCTTCATAGCTAAACCTACGTTTAGAATGGATAATGGTTTTACCAAACCAAGTATTCAAAACCTCTGCCTGTGCATTCATTTCTAGCACTACTGCAAAAGTGAGTTTATCTTCATTGGGTCTTAAAGAACAAACGCCATTACTCAACTTTTCTGGCAACATAGGAATGGTTCTATCTACCAAATAGACAGAGGTGGCGCGTCGCAGTGCTTCCTCATCTAACTTACTATTTTCTGGTATGTAATAACTCACATCTGCAATATGAACTCCAATTTCATAATGGCCATTTTCTAATAATTTAAATGACAAGGCATCATCAAAATCTTTGGCATCTTCTGGGTCTATGGTAAAGGTGAGGGTATCTCTAAAATCTTTTCTATTCTTAATCTCTGCTGCCGGTATCTTTAAAGAAATTTTATCGGCTTCTCTCTCCACTTCTTCCGGAAAACGATTGGCAAAACCATATTCAATCACAATCGCATTCATTTCTGTTTCATGATCACCCGGTCTGCCAAGTACCTCTACAATTTCTCCAAAAGGATTCTCTTCCTCTGCTGTCCATTCGGTTATCCGGGCAGTTGCCTTATCTCCTTGTTTGGCTGACCCAATTTTCTCTTTAGGAATAAAAATATTGATATGTGTTTTTTTATCATCAGGAATTAAAAAAGCATAATGATAATGAACCTGCACAGTACCTACAAAAAGTGTTTTAGCGCGTGAAATCACTTCAATAATTTCACCGGTAGCTTTTCCATTTATTTCATGGGCAAATAAGTTCACCTTTACCCGATCTCCGTTCAGAGCGGTATGTTTAAAGTTAGCGCCAATAAAAATATCTTCACCTCCTTCATCTGGTGTAACATAGGCAGATCCTTGCTGGGTAATTTCTACTTTACCCACTACAAATTGATGCACAAAAAGGGTAACATATCTACCTGCATCGATCTCTTCTATTAAGTTTTCTTTGGCCAATTGTTTCATGACTAATAGCACTTCGTTTTTCCCTTCGGTGCTATCTATCTCTAACCTGCGAGCCACCTGTTTGTAGTTTAGTATTTTTCTACCTGCTTCGGTAAAAACACGCTGCACTTGTTTTCTTAATATATCAGTTGATTTCTTGGCCATGTTAAGGTAAAACTATGGCTGCAAGGTACCGAAAAGAGCTAAGAAATCCGCAGCTAATTTTTAGGGCCACAAGCATCCTTAAGATCATAGTCTAGGTGCTAAGATTATTTGCCGCATTGCACAGATTGATTGCTGCAATTTGTATAATTATGAATGGTATTTATACAAAATGAAATTCTATTTTGCATTCATGAATTTGCTTAAATTTTGCACCAGCATAGTCATGCTTTTCATTGGGCAAGCTTTGCAGGCTCAGCATTCCATTCGTTACATAGATTCGAGCGAAATAATCAACCCAAGTGAGGCTTGTATTTCCTGCATTTCTTTCCGAGGTATTTCTATTCCAAATAACAATACCGCCTGGCTAAGCGGCAGCAAAGGCAGTGTAGCACGCAGCATCAATGGTGGCAAAACCTTTGAACTCATTAAAATTCCAAATTTTGATTCGGTTGATTTTAGAAGCATTTATGCCTTTAATGCCAAACAAGCGATTGTGGTAAGCAGTGGCTCTCCGGCCTATATATTAAAAACTGATGATGGCGGATTTAGCTGGCGAAAAGTATTTGAAGACAAACGCAAGGAAATATTTTTAGATGGCATTGATTTTTGGGATGCAAACAAGGGAATGGTCTTGGGCGACCCAATAGATGATCGGTTTGTATTAATCAGAACCTTAGATGGGGGTCATACTTGGTACCCATTAGATACGGCTATGTGCCCTTGGGCCGTGCCCGGAGAGTCTGTATTTGCGGCCTCTGGAACTAGCTTTAGGTGTATGCCCAACAAGAGTATTGCATTTGTAACAGGTGGCAAAAAATCTGTATTTCATTGGTTACAAATCAATAAGAAATACCGCCGTCATGAATTAAAATCTATGGTTCAAGGAAAAGCAAGTGAAGGAGCATTTTCTTTTGATTATAACAACAAATACATTGCCATAGTGGGTGGAGATTATGCCTCAGATACCAGCAAAATTAAACAAGCTATCTACCGATATACCTATGATAAAGATGGATTACAATTACTCAACATGAAACCCTTCTTTACCTTTTATAGTTCTTGTGTTTCTTTGTTGCAAAAAGGTGGCATCATCTGTTGTGGCACAAAAGGGGTAGCTTTTAACCATACAGAACAAACTGTTACGGTAATAAATGCTAAAACCTATATGAGTGAACGTGCTTTTCATGTAGTTAGAAAAGCACGTAAAGGAGAACTCGTTATATTGGGTGGCCCACGCGGGGCTATTGGTGTATTAAGCCAATAAAACCGACTTGGTAGCTTCTAAAATCTTAGCGGCGTTTTCGTCTGTATTACTTTCGCTGTATACACGCAAAACAGGCTCTGTACCACT
>CANHDN010000091.1 GCA_947459415.1 Bacteroidota bacterium | reverse complement strand
TTTATAGTCTCAAGAACCTTAGGTGCTACCTTAAGGCTTTATTTGGTTATTAATGTATTGCAAATCTTTGTTTTAAATCAATTAGGTATTTCATTTGAGTTAACTACCCTTATTATCTTAGGTATGATTTTGCTTTACACGTTTAAAGGTGGTGTAAAAACCATTGTATGGACAGATACTTTGCAAACTTTTTTTATGCTGTTGGCTTTGGTAGTTTGTGTTTTTTATATCATTGGAGACTTGGGATTAAATATTTCTCAAATCATGAGTAGTTTGGCTAGCAGTGGGCATATGGATATGTTTAATTTGGATGTAAGCGACAAACGATTCTTCTTAAAACAAATCATAGGAGGTGCGTTTATAACCATTGCCATGACAGGTTTGGATCAAGAAATGATGCAAAAGAATATCAGTGTAAAAACGCTGGGTGGAGCACAAAAGAATATGGTTTTGTTTAGCTCAGTAATGGTACTTGTAAACTTTTTGTTTTTGTTGTTAGGTGGTGTTTTGTATTTGTTTGCAACAAGTAAAGGCATTTTGGTGAAGGGCGATGATTTATTTCCAACCATTGCATTAGATTATATGCCGGTTTGGGTATCTTTAATTTTTATTATTGGTTTAATTTCTGCCTTGTTTCCATCAGCAGATGGCGCAATTACTGCACTTACCTCATCTTTTTGTATAGATATTATTGGATTAAAGAGACAGAAAGGAATATCGGAGGAGCAGCAGTCTAAAACCAGACAAATAGTACACCTAAGCTTTGCCTTAGTGTTTTTGTTGTTGGTGTTTTATTTTAAAATGTTAAATAATAAATCCATCATCAATATTCTATTAGATATTGCAGGTTACACCTATGGTCCTTTATTGGGTTTGTTTGCTTTTGGAATCTTAACAAAGCATGCCATTAAGGATCAAATTGCGCCAATTATTTGTGTATTGGCACCTATTTTATGTTATGCTTTTCAGCACTATGTACCTAATTATTTTGGTTGGAATTATCAAATAGGGATAGAATTACTGCTATTAAATGGGGCATTTACTTTTATAGGACTCTGGCTTATTAGAAAATAATTTTATCTTGTGCCACATGGCTATTCATCCTTTATTCTTAAAAATTGCAGGTGGCGAAAGTGAGGTTTTAGATTTTAAGAAAACCATTTCTTCTGCCAGTAAAATTGCCAAAACCATGAGCGCTTTTGCTAATCATAAAGGCGGAACCTTATTGGTAGGTGTAAACGATAATAAAACCATTGCAGGAGTAAGGAGTGAGGATGAAAAATACATGCTAGATTTGGCCGCACATTTTTATGTAAAACCAGAGTTAGATATTGAATTGATTGAGTGGGAACTAGGAGATAAAACGGTGATAGAAGCCATTATCCCGCAAGGTGATAATAAACCTTATTATGCTAAAGATGAAGAGGGTAAGTGGTGGGCACATATTCGAGTAAAAGACCAATCGCTTTTGGCAAGTAAAATTGTGGTTGATGTGCTAAAGAAGAATAGTGGCAAATCGCCTAATATTTTTGAATATACAGATCATGAAAGGGCTGTTTTAAAGCACCTAGAAAAAAACAATAGGGCTAACCTGAAAGAAATTTGTAAATTGTTAAATATATCTAGGTGGAGGGCACAAAAAATGCTGGTGAGTTTGGTAAGTGCTGGGGTGGTTCGATCTCATCAAACAGAAAAAGTAGAATTTTTCACCCTGAGTTAATAGCGTTTTTTCCTTTAAAGAGAATATTTAGAAATTAAGGCATTTATTTTGTAGTAAATTAAAACATGAAAAAACTAGTATTGATACTTTTCGCCATGATTGGACTTTTTGCAAATAAAACCTTTGCGCAACATCCTGAACCCAATCCTAAAAACATGGAAATTGCCAAGCGTTTTACTTATTACTTAGAAAACGGTTTTGAATCCATAGACTTAATGAAGGTGGGCAGCGTAGATCGTTCTTTTTTTAGCTTGGGCACACCTCAATTGGTTATTTATGATAAAAACAATAAAACTAAAAAGAATTTGTTAAACTCATTTTCTATCATGGTTCAGCCAAGTCAGGAAAATGTGCAAGGGAAGGTTTTTCAGATGCATTCGCCCCAGTTTACAAGTGGTTGTAAGCAGTTTTTAACAGTAATGCCTATTGATAGTAAAATTACCTTTGCAGAAGTTAAGCTAAATACAATTTTACCTGTGGTATCTCAACCTGCACCTGGTGCTAAACACGTGCTTGGTCCGGGAGTTTTACCCATTGCATTTTTTCTTTACCTTAAATAATAGCTTTTTTAATACCTTGCCTGAACCAATCTCTTGATAGTTAAATGATTTTAAGGCATAAATTAGCTGAGGTATTTTCTGTTTTACCCGCATTGATATTGCTAAATGCTTTGCTTTTTATAGCCATTTCAAAAGCAGGCATTGGACTAAGCATTGATTCGATTAATTATTTTTCAGCGGCTCAAAATTGGGTAGATGGCCATGGTTTGGTATTGTTTGATGGCTCCAAACTTGTAAACGCTGCACCATTGTATAGTTTCTTGATGGCTCCGGCTTATTTTTTTAAGCTAGATGCCATGCTGTATGCGGCATGTTTGCAATTTATCTTTCTGAACCTAAATGCCATTGCCATTTACCTCATTTTACAGACACTGGTAGATGCTAAGCGAATCCTTTGGCTGTACTTATGTATTTTGTTGTTAAACTATTTCACCTTTGTTCAAGTGAGTGTTTGGGCCTTAAGCGAGATGGGCTTTGTCTGTTTGTTTGCTTGCTGGCTATATTTTATTTTATGTAAACCCAATGTGCGATGGGCTCCCGCTCTATTATTCGGTGCATTATGCTTGCAGCGCTATTTGTTCTGGTATTTTGTACCCGGCATTATTTTGTATTGGTTCTGGCGTAAACGGAATGTAAAAGGCTTGCTCATTCAACTTGTATTTGGTTTTGTTTTTACATCCATGTGGTTGGTCAGAAATTATGTTGTGCAAGGTAGCTTGTTAGGCTCACATCAATTGGAAGAGAAGTTTAGTGTAGGTGCATTTTTTGAAAATGCAGTTCAATTAATAAATGGTATTGGTTCTTTAGACCCTTTGTATGGTGGACCAGCTTTTTTTCTAATTTCTATTTGGTTTTTATACTTAGGTTATAGAAATGAGATCGGATTTAGGTGTGAATTTAGTTTATTATTACTTTTAGTTGCTAGTGGATTATTGTTTTTTCTTTTGCTTCAGCCAAATTTGCAAATGTCGCAATTATCACGCTATCTATCAGTATTATATGTATTTATTTATATTTCTTGGATACTGCTTTTGGAGCGAATTATCCATAGAAATTGGCTAAAATTTTCGCTAGCAGGATTTGTTTTGGCCATTTCTACTATTTTATTGATTAATAAATCATTAGAGTTTAAGCAAAAGGGACTTGGAATAAAAAGTACCCTCGCTTTTTGGGTAGATTTGGAAAATGTCGCATTAGCAAAATATCCAGATTTACCAATGCTTTCGAACTTTCCTGACGTAGTTTGGCTTAAAACGGGTAAGACCTGTGGATACCTGCCATTTTTGAATGAAGATTATGATGCTTTTAGCAAGAGGACCCCTGCTGGGTTATATCAGGTAATTTGGTTTAAAGATAGCAGCAGAGAAATGCTTATGAACGAAGCTGTTTTAAACGAAAATGCCGATTTTACACCGCTGTACAATGGACATTGGCATAAAATCGGCACCTTAAAATTGGGTTCGACTTACTGACCTTGCGCTAGGGAATAAGCTGGTTTATCGTCGAAATATCTTAAAATTTCTGTTGAGGTTACCAATAAGTTTTTAGCTGCATGTGCGGCTAAATCGAACATGAGGGCTAAGCTAGTTTCTTTGCCTTTTTCTACCTCAAAACGCACGCGGTACTGGTCTATACATTCTGTAAAAACAGAACCGCTAGGCCATACTTGCGTGCCACGATTAGAAATCATGATGAGTTTGCAATCTGCGGTTTCAGATTGTTTTAAAATTTCTGCTAAGTCTTTGGCAATTAGATTAGACTCAATAAACAAATCTATACCAACCACTTTTTCGCTTTTGCGCGCAACGGTTTGCATCATTTTTTGTTCTGCTGGTTTTTGCGGTAAGCTGTATGATGCAGTAGCCCTGCTTTTTCTACCTTCTGGTCCGCTTGGTTTATTGCCTAAATTAGCAATAATGGCATTGGCAAAATCGGTAGTATTTAAAGAAGCAGTGTTTTTATCGCCAAAGTCGCCGGTGTGTTTTCCTTGCTCTAAGGTGCATAATAATGCGTTTTCAATGTTATCTGCCTGTTCCATTAAACCTAAATGACGCAGCATCATAAAGCTGCTTAAAAGAAGTGCAGTTGGGTTGGCGATATTTTTACCGGTAATATCTGGGGCTGTTCCGTGTACGGCTTCAAAAATTGAGATTTGATCGCCAATATTGGCAGAAGGGGCAAAACCTAAACCTCCAACTAAACCCGCGCATAAATCGCTCATGATATCGCCTTGTAAGTTGGTTAATACAACCACTTCAAAAGACTGTGGTTTGCTTACCAATTTCATGGCCAAATCGTCTACAATAATATCGTTGGCTATAATTTCTGGGTAGTCTTTGGCAATTTCGTTGAAAGTTTCTAGGAACAAACCATCTGTAAGTTTCATAATATTTGCCTTGTGAGCACATGTTACGGTTTTAAAACCTTCTTTTTTGGCCATTTCAAAAGCAAAACGAATAACTTGTTCGCTTCCAGGTCTGGTAATTAATCGGCGGCAAAGGGCCACATCCTGACTAATCATGTGCTCAATACCACCGTAAGTACCTTCAATGTTTTCGCGCACGATGGTTAAATCTATGGGAATACCTGCTTGAGAGAAAACAGTATCTACGCCGTTTAACGATCTAAAGTGGCGGCGATTGGCAAAAGTGCTCCAAGTTTTTCTGGCGGTAACGTTAATAGATTTAACTCCTTTGCCTTTTGGGGTTTCCATCGGACCTTTAAATAAAATACCCAATTGCTCAACGGTTTCTTTCGCCTCGTTGGTCATGCCGGTGCTAAAACCTTTGTCATAAAAGGTTTTGCCCATTTCAATAAATTGATAATCAAGAGGAACGTTTGCGGCTTCAAAAATGTGAATCACTGCATCCATAATTTCCGGACCAATTCCATCGCCTTTGGCAACTGCTATTTTAATTTTATCCATGTTAAATTGATAGGTTTTTGAGCCGCAAAGGTAGCTTTTTCAGTAGATTAAGCCAAGTTTCATAAGCAAAAAATTTAATGGGTAAGGTCATTAAAATTTTTTATAATTATTGGTTTGTATTTTTCTTAAAAATGGGGTGTAAAAAAGCTAATATTAACTGAATTCAATTTCTATTATCTTTTCAAAGTATTTATTGGTAAATTTAGATTTATAAATATTTTCGTGCATGCAAAAACTATATACGTTTATATTCATTTTTTTAGGTACACTAGCCATACTCACATCAAGTTGTAAAAAGGAAGAGGCAGCTAATAATACACCCACGCAAACTGATGCTAGAGATATGGCAGTTGGTTCTTATCGTGGCACCTATTATTTTACGCACAATAGTCAAACACAAACTGAAGCAAGAACAGTTATAATAACAAAAGGAGCAAACAATAACCTGATTATTGATTTAGGCGCTGGACTTATTATAACCACAGATGCAGTGTATGTTTTAGGGAAAGAAATTTCAGGTAGTATTCCAGAACAAAATGTCATCAATTTTACTGTTAAGGGTGTAGGTGTTGCAGGGAATCATTTTGGTTATTCCGAATCCAATGGTAAAAGTGCTTTTACATGCCATATTAACTTTAAACAACCAGGCTTCCAAAGCACTGGTTTGTTTGTTGGTTATAAGTAGCAAAAATTATTAAGGTATTCTTTGGAGCTTTTCTTGTAGATTTTTAAATCCTTTTCAATCTTATATGATTTATAATCCTTATAATTCTGTTTAGAAAAGGATTATTGGAAAATGGTTATAGTTTTTTTAGTTAAACTATTATGAAATACTAGTTTAGGTGGGAGGTTAATGTACGAGAAACTTGTTTAGTGAATTATAACTTGCTATTTTTTTACTTGTTACCGAATAACAGTAATAGTGCCATGTAGGGATTTTTCATGGCCGCATATGGAGTTTCCTTTTAAAATGTAAAAATACACCCCTTCAGTTACCTTTTCTCCATTTGAAGCATTTCCTTGCCAACAGTCGAGCGGATTTCTAGTTTCAAAAATTACATTTCCCCAGCGGTTAAATACTATAAAATCTAGTTCTTTAAAATCTGTTAAACTATTCATTGGTAAGCAATCATTTATTCCATCATTATTTGGGGTAAACACATTGGGGAAAAAGCCAATACTATCTAATAAATTCACTTTAATAGAAACGCTATCTGTGTATATACATCCCAAGGAATCTGTGGCTGATAAAAAATAGATAATATTATTTTTTGGACTTGCTTTTACTAGACTTGCGTTAACATCATCAATTCCATCCTTTGGGCTCCATAAAAAATTAAACAGCCCTTCGCCTTCTGCTTGAAGAGCTGCAAATGGTATTTTGCAATCTATATCGTTTGATTTTGTAATACTTAGATTTTTGTTCGATTTACCAATCGTTAATAATATGATACTATCGCAATTATTTTGGTTTCTTAGTGTATCTCTAAAAACCCCACTTGTTTTGAATACAAATCGTCCAGATGGCGAAATCAAACTATCGCAAAATGAGAGGGAAATTTGGCTAAAGGAGTTTAAATTACTATAATTAACGAACAAAAAACTGTCGCAACCATTCACAGTCATTAGGGTGTCATAATACGCCCCAGATTGCGAAATATAAGACTTGCCACTTGGCAATAATATGCTATCGCACAATGCATAAATTAATGTATCTGTATTCTTAGTGCGCAGGTAATTAATTGTAATTACACTATCGCAAAACACCCTATTTAAAAGGGTATCTTGATATGTTCCAGAGGCAGTGTAAACATATTTACCACTTGGGCTAATTATTTGATTGCAATAACTTGTATCAATTGACACTTTGTTGGCACCCAATACAAATTTTATGATGATAATACTATCGCCTCCTAAACTATTAGGAATGGTATCAAAAAAAGTCCCTGTTTGCTTTATTGGTTGATTTTTGCTCCAATACGAAATGGGAGCACAGTTAAAGGTATCTAAGTTATATTTATTGTTTAAAACCTTTAAGTTAATATGTAAAATACTGTCGCATCCAAATCTATTCTGAAGAGAATCTACATATAAACCTGTGCTATCCCAAGTGTATTTTTTGCTAGGGGAAATAAGATTGTACTTTACGGCTGTGTCTATGATAATTTGAATTGATTGAATGGATACTCTAAATCTAAGAACGCTATCACATCCAAAATTATTTGTTAGCGTATCAAAGTAAATGCCATTACTGGTCCATGTGTATTTACCGCTAGGCGATAGAATTTGTTGGCAAGCTGCCGTATCTATATATATAAAAGGTTGTGTACGAAGGAGAAATCCGTCGCTATATGAGATTATAATACCAAAATCCACAGTATCTTTATCCAAATCTCCCATTAGTTTCTTGCAAGGCAAGGTAATACTATCTCTAAACCAGCCAGGTATAAAAGTTCTTCCACTTAAATCAGTTAATGGATTACCCATTTCAAAATTCAAACTTATACCAGTGCTCATTTGCTGGTTATTACTTATAATAGGTTGTGCTGAAATTACATTGTTTAAGGAATCTAGATAGGCAATAAATGTAATAGGATAATTAAATGTATTTGTTGGGAAATAAGCATTAAGTTTTGGTGAAAAGGTAGATGTTTTACCTATTATGGTTAGTGAATTAGCATTTTTATTATAGGCAGCGGAGCTGATTTGAGTGCCTACAAATAAGCTTTCATTTATCAAATTTCCATCAGTGTCAAAACGTCCAATGTAACTACCTATTTCATTGCTTGTAAAAATTGGATTTAACAAAAATTGGAAAAAGCTAGGATGATTTAAACAACAAATTGTTAACTCGTTTTTTGTTTTGTTGATATCTAATTTAATTGAAGTAACAAATGTAAAACTGGTTAGGTTTCTATATATAGGTTTTACCCAAACAACAGTATCCAATGAATTTAATTTTGTAAAAAATTGGTAATATCCAGCAGTCAATGGAATACTAATTCCATTTGCCTTGAAAGTGTCGGAAGCTGCGAGAGTAACAGAGTGTATAACATAAGTGTTCTGACCATCAGAAATATGTTCATCTATTTTTATTGACCCAAAAGAGTTAACTTTGGTTTGGTTAAGGCTGTTTTTAAATGGCTCTTTTACTGAAATAAAGTTGCCAAATTTGTCAAATTTAAATAAACAATTAGGAGAGTTAACTATGTGTAAACTTTTTTGGCCCAGATTATTTATTAATGCAATAGTATCTGATTGTTGCCCAAGATTATTTTTAGTGACTGGATAAAATAAACTAATCTCATTTGAATTATTGATAGAAATTGACCTATTAATTATGGATACATTGTTTATATTTTTATAATTTTCTATGAAGAGGGTATTCGTCCATTCAAAATCACCAGATGGTGAAACCTTAAATAGCAAAGATGCCGTTAAAGAGCCAGTTGCGGACGTTATAATACTTCTAAATGTTATACCATTTTTACCAATTAATCTGATAGTATCAGATTGGGCATAAACATATCTTATATAGGCATTATTTTCTTCATCAAATTTTATGTCTATTCCACTACCATAGAAAGATTTTCCTTCAATTTTAATATGGTGAAGGTATGTATCTTTTTTATCTAATTTTATTATTGCTAATGAATTATTTAGCTGACTGTATGTCGTTTTTTTACTTTTTTCAATAGTTATTGGTGTTCCAGCACTATCAATTATAAAGTTTTCACCATATTCCACTACCAAATACTTATTGCCAATTTTATCTAAAAAACATTTTGATATTTGTTGGTTTCCGGGTCCACCAAACACAATTCCATCTTGTATTATTTGCGCATAAACTAATATACCCAAACATTGCAACAAAAAGGCAAATGTTAGTTTTTTAAACATATTCAAATATAAAAAAAATTGTGGGAGCAAATATTATGCTCCCACAATAATTAATAAACTATTTAAAGGATAAATCTTAATTAATTGACGTCTCATTCTATCAAACCACATTTTCCTTTACCTTCGCGGGTGTTTTGGATCGAATCTAATTAATTTTATTAAGCAATGATTAACCGCCAATTGTTTTTAATGCATCAGGCTCAAACTACTGAGTTTCCGGTAATGCTCGAGATTGCCTATGCCGAGGGAAATTATTTGGTAGATGTGCAGGGTAAAAGGTATTTAGATCTTATTTCGGGGATAAGTGTGAGTCATTTGGGTCATGGAAACGAGCAAGTGAAAGAGGCCATTATTGGGCAATTAAACAAGCACCAACATGTAATGATT
>CANHDN010000090.1 GCA_947459415.1 Bacteroidota bacterium | reverse complement strand
TCTATTTCATTTATAATAGGAGCCGTATTCTCTGCTACTGCTGGGTATATTGGCATGAAAGTGGCAACAAAAGCAAACGTAAGAACTACGCAAGCAGCCCGTACTAGTTTAAAGCAAGCTTTGAAAGTTTCTTTTACTGGTGGAACTGTAATGGGTTTAGGTGTTGCTGGTTTAGCTGTTTTAGGATTAGGTGGTTTGTTTATTGTATTCCTACAGATTTTTGCTGATTTAGGAGAGAATACTGTAATTACTGCCATCGAGGTTTTAACAGGTTTTTCATTAGGGGCTGAATCCATTGCGTTATTTGCACGTGTTGGTGGAGGTATTTATACCAAAGCTGCAGATGTAGGTGCAGATTTAGTTGGAAAAGTAGAAGCAGGTATACCTGAAGATGATGTTCGTAATCCTGCAACCATTGCAGATAATGTTGGCGATAACGTGGGTGATGTAGCTGGTATGGGCGCAGATTTATTTGGTTCATACGTTGCTACCATTCTTGCAACCATGGTATTGGGTCAAGAAATTAAAGTTACCGATAATTATGGCGGATTATCTCCTATTTTATTGCCAATGGTAATCTGTGGTTTGGGTATTATCTTCTCTATCGTTGGAACTTGGTTTGTTACTATTAAAGATGAAAAATCTAATGTGCAAAACGCCTTGAATCTTGGTAACTGGTCATCTATGCTGTTAACTGTAATTGCATCTTACTTCATAGTAGATTTAATGCTGCCAGAAACTTTGAGTTTACGTGGATATGAATTCTCTAAATTAAATGTATTTTATGCCATAGTTGTTGGAACGGTTGTGGGTGCGATTATGAGTTTTATTACTGAGTATTATACAGCAATGGGCAAAGCTCCAGTATTATCAATTATTCAGCAGTCATCAACCGGACACGCCACGAATATTATTGGTGGTTTATCGGTAGGTATGAAATCTACAGTTATACCCATTCTAACATTAGCCGGCGGTATTATGGCTTCCTATTATTTTGCCGGTTTATATGGTGTAGCAATTGCCGCTGCAGGTATGATGGCAACTACTGCTATGCAATTAGCGATTGATGCATTTGGTCCTATTGCTGATAATGCGGGTGGAATTGCAGAAATGAGTCAGCTACCTCCTGAAGTGCGCGAGCGCACAGATAATTTGGATGCAGTTGGTAATACTACCGCCGCTACGGGTAAAGGATTTGCGATTGCTTCTGCAGCGCTAACTTCGTTAGCTTTGTTTGCTGCTTTCGTTGGAATTGCAGGTATTGATGCTATTGATATTTATAAAGCCAATGTTTTAGCTGGTTTATTTGTTGGAGGAATGATTCCATTTATTTTCTCTGCTCTATGTATTCAAGCTGTTGGTAAAGCGGCCATGGACATGGTTCAGGAAGTACGTCGCCAATTCCGTGAAATTCCTGGGATAATGGAATACAAAGCAAAACCAGAATATGAAAAATGTGTGGCTATTTCAACCCAAGCTTCTATCCGTGAAATGATGTTGCCAGGTGCTATCGCTCTTGTTACTCCTGTAATTGTAGGTTTCTTATTTGGACCAGAAGTTTTGGGTGGATTGTTAGCTGGAGTTACCGTATCTGGTGTATTAATGGGGATTTTCCAATCTAATGCAGGTGGTGCTTGGGATAATGCAAAGAAATCTTTTGAAAAAGGGGTGTTAATTAATGGTGAGATGTTTTATAAAAAATCTGAACCACATAAAGCATCTGTTACAGGAGATACAGTTGGTGACCCTTTTAAAGATACCTCTGGACCTTCTATGAATATTCTTATTAAATTAATGTCTATCGTATCTCTAGTAATTGCACCTTATATTGCTGTTGAAGGTGGCATGAAGGCAGATCAAGCAATGAAGTTATATGGCGAAATGAATCCTGCTGGTATGCATGCATCACATGGTAATTGTGGAGATGATATGAATACTTGTGATTGGAGTATGTGTAAAACCATGACAAAAGAAGAGTGTGCTGCTTATTGCGATAGCGTTGGATGTTCTGCAGAAGAAAAAGCAACATGCATGAGCTTGTACGGAGCAGACGGTAAATTTGATGAGGCTAAATGTAAAGAAATGTGTAGTAAGGACAAAAGTAGTTCTTGTTGCGCAGAAGAAGGTGCTGAGAAAGATTGTAAGCACTAAAACAAGATATTATCATAAAACAAGAAAAGCCGCATTTGCGGCTTTTCTTGTTTTATGACTTATTAAAAATTCTTATTCTAGATCGTACTGTTTAATTTTTCTGTATAATGTTCGTTCAGAGATTCCTAATTCTTGTGCAGCTTTTTTACGCTTTCCATTGTGCTTTTTAAGAGATTTTCTAATAAGCTCAATTTCCTTTTCCTCTAAACTCAGAGACTCTGGCTCCACGTGATTTTCTGTGATATCTATAATTTGAGAATTGGAATTAGGATTTACCATTTGTGTAGGTAGGTTTACAAAGTTAGATTTTAAATCTTGACTATTGTTTTCTTCCCTTGTGAAGTTTTTTTGGAAATTACTAACTAAATCTGCTGTAAAGTTGTTTTGATTTCCTTGCATCATATCAAATACAATTGATTTCAGGTCACTCAAATCTTTCCTTAGATCATATAGTACTTTGTAAAAAATATCTCGTTCACTGAATTGTTGTTCTGTTGGGCTCGAACCCACGAAAATGGGTAATCCTGGCTTTTCTGCAGGTAAGACCCTGGCAAGTTCTATTCCAGATACAATTTTATCTTCATCTAGCACAGATAACTGTTCGGCTATATTTTTAAGTTGCCTAATATTACCAGGCCAAGAATAATTTTGAATCAAATGTTGGGCTTCTGGTTCAAGTGTAACTGGCTTAGATCGGTATTTTTCTGCAAAATCTACACTGAATTTTCTAAATAATAAATGAATATCTTCTTTACGCTCTCTGAGTGGTGGAACTTTAATAGGTACAGTAGACAAACGGTAATATAAATCCTCTCTAAACTTTCCTTTGTATGATAATTCCATTAAATCTCTATTGGTGGCAGCAACGATCCGTACATCTGTTTTTTGCACCTTGCTTGAACCAACCTTAATAAATTCACCACTTTCTAAAATGCGCAATAATCTTGCCTGTGTTTCTAAAGGTAATTCACCAATTTCATCCAGGAAAATAGTTCCTCCGCTAACGGTTTCAAAATATCCTTTTCTAGTTTCATGTGCACCAGTAAATGAGCCTTTTTCGTGTCCAAACAGTTCACTATCAATGGTTCCTTCTGGAATTGCTCCGCAATTTACAGCGATAAATGGCCCATGTTTTCTATTGCTTAAGGCATGTATTATTTTAGAAAAAGCTTCTTTTCCAACACCACTTTCTCCATTTATTAATACAGTAATATCTGTAGCAGCTACTTTACTGGCTGTTTCAAGGGCTAAATTTAGAAGGGGAGAGTTCCCAATTATCTCAAACCTTTGTTTAATTTCTTGTTGGTTCATATATCTCGTAATTCTCTAATATAAATTAGAATTTTATTGGGTCAATTTGCTATTTGATTTCCTGTTTAATAAGATAGAAGTAGGTGATGAAAGTATCATACTTTATAGCAATTTGAGTTATTCAAAAATGCATGTGAAATTAAAATGATGGTTGAGCAATTATTTCTATTACCTTCCCGATTAAGCTTGTTTGGGTTACTTTTTCAACCATCACTTTTACATATTGTCCTTTTTGATAATGCTCTTTAGGGAAAATGACAACATTGTTTTGGTCATTTCTTCCGCGTAGTTCTTGATCAGATTTTTTAGATAATCCTTCAATTAACACAGTTTGAATGTTACCAATTTCAGCTTGGTTTAATGCCAGGCTGTTTTTATGTTGAATAGCCATGATTTCTTGAAGTCTTTTCTGTTTAGTTTCTGCTGGAATATCATCTGGATATCTTCTGGCTGCGAGTGTTCCAGGTCTTTCACTGTATTGATACATGAAAGCAAAGTTGAATTTGCCATATTCAAACATAGATAAAGTATCTTGGTGTTCTTCCTCAGTTTCGCTACAAAATCCTGTGATTACATCCGTTGAAATGCCGCAATTTGGAATGACTTCCCTAATTTTATCTAATCGCATTTTAAACCATTCTCTATCGTAGGTGCGATTCATTAAATTTAAAATTCTACTATTACCAGATTGAAGTGGGAAATGAATATAATTACAAATATTTGCATACTTTTTCATGGTATATAAAACTTCATCCGTGATATCTTTTGGGTGAGAACTGCTAAACCTGATTCTTAGATCGGGAGCTATTAACGCTACCTTTTCTAATAATTCCGCAAAAGTGCAAATGGTATTTCCATTGGGATCTTCCTCCTTATATGAATCTACGTTTTGACCCAATAGTGTTACTTCTTTATAACCTTGTTGATACAATAATTCGGCTTCTTTTACAATGGAGGCGGCATCTCTGCTGCGCTCTCTTCCGCGGGTAAAGGGAACAACACAAAACGAGCACATATTATCACAGCCACGCATAATACTGATGAATGCTGTAACACCATTTGAACTCAGTCTGACTGGAGTTATTTCTGCATAAGTTTCTTCTCTTGAAAGCAAAACATTCACTGCTTTTTGCCCTTCTTCAACTTGTGCAATTAACTGAGGTATATCTCTGTAGGCGTCTGGACCCACCACTATGTCTATAATTTGTTCTTTTTCAAGTAATTGAGCTTTTAAGCGCTCTGCCATGCAGCCCAATACGCCCACAATCATTCCGGGATTGCTTTTTTTCTGATGCTTAATCTCTCTTAACCTACCCCAAACATGTGCTTCTGCGTTATCTCTAATGGAACAAGTATTCACAAAAACTACATCTGCTTGTTGAATGTCTTGGGTGGTTTTAAATCCTTTATCTGCCATAATGGAAGCTACTACCTCGCTGTCGGCCAAATTCATAGCACATCCGTAAGTCTCAATATATAGGTTCCTTGTTGCTGTTTCTGGTGAATGATCTGCAATTACTCCTCTCATGAATTTTAATTTAAGTTGCAAATATATAAAATTATGACAAGCTGTCAGTTATTATTTTGAATAATGGAGCCATATTTATCAGCAGAGATTGACTAATAATTATAAAATCATATTTCTAGTATTTTGCTTAAGTATTTGTTATCTAAAATTTTAGGCTTGTTTGTCTTGTATTTTGATGCCGTAAATTTCTTTTTAGTTTTAAAGCAAACTCATTTTAAATTCTTTTTATAGATATTGCATCGGTTTATTGAGCATATCTATGAAAATTTTAATTACAGGTAGTAACGGGCTTTTGGGTCAGAAGTTAATAGAATTTTACCAAGCCAATTCTCTATATCAATTAATAGCAACTGCAAAAGGTGTTGATAGATTTCCTAATAAAAATGGATACGAATTTGAAAGCTTAGACATTACAAATCATGCTGAGCTTGATCGTGTTATTGGCTTACACAAGCCAGATGCAATCATTCATACTGCGGCTATGACAAATGTAGATGCGTGTGAAGGAGATAAAGAAGGCTGTGATTTGTTAAACATTAAGGCAGTTCAATACTTGGTTCAGGCTTGTAATAAAAATAATGTTCATTTGGTTCATGTTTCTACTGATTTTATTTTTGATGGAACCCATGGACCAATTGATGAAAATGAATTGCCTAATCCAATTAGCTATTATGGTTTATCAAAGCTAAAAGCAGAACAATATGTGATAGAAAATTCTAAAAGTTGGGCAATTGCTAGAACGGTCTTGGTGTATGGTATTGTTAGCGATATGAGTCGTAGCAATATTGTTTTGTGGGCTAAAGGTGCTTTAGAAAGTGGAAAGGAAATTAAAGTGGTAAGTGACCAATTTAGAACGCCAACTTTAGCAGAAGATTTAGCCATGGGTTGCGCATTAATAGCAGGCAAAAAAGCCACGGGTATATATAATATCTCTGGAAAGGATTTTATGAGTGTATTTGATTTAGTTTACCAAGTTGCAGATTTTTGGAATTTAGATAAGAATCTTCTTAAAATGTCTAGCAGTGAAGGGATTCAACAAGCAGCCAAAAGACCTCCTATAACTGGCTTTAGAATAGATAAGGCAATGAATGAACTAGCTTATCAGCCGAGAAGTTTCAAAGAAGGATTAGCCCTTTTAGATCAACAATTAAAAAGTATATCATGCACATGATTCTCTTAAAAGCAGCAGAGCCTGCAGGATTTTTATTTTGGTTTTTAACTGAATTATTTTTCGCTGGATTAGTGGTATTCTTACTATACTATTTTATAATAAAAAATCCAAAAATTAACAAACAAAACAGAAGGGATGAAGACCCAGATTAAACAGTTTCTGTTTACATTTTTTTACTTTAATACGAATGAAAGAAAGGGATTAATTTCTCTTTGTGTATTAGTTATTTTTTTGCAGATTTTATCCTTTACACAAAAGCAATTTGTGTATTCGCAAGATATTCCAGAATTGAGCATAGCGCAATTAAATTGGATTCAGGATACCCTTATTTCCGATATCGATTACCGGCAATCAGCAGGTTTTTTTAACAAGAAATTTCAACATGGTAATAAAAATCGACTTACATATGTTGCAGATTCTGTGCATTTAACCAAGAAACGTTTGATTAAATATCCAATAGATATTAACTCTGCTGATAGTATTACCTTGGTTGCTTTACCCAAAATAGGTCCATTTTTAGCAGGTAGAATTGTAGATTACAGAACAAAACTGGGAGGTTTTCATTCGCTAGACCAATTAACAGAAATTTGGAGCTTTAAAGAAGATTATTTGTATGACTTAACGGGTAAGATTTGGATTGATCCCGGCAAATTCAATTATTTAAATATTAACGAGCTTACATTTGACGAATTAAAAACTCATCCGTATTTTAAATATAGTCTAAGTAAGGCTATTGTTAATAATAGAACGCACCACGGAAAATTTAATAATATCCAGGATTTAAAGAGGATTAAAATGGTGAATGATTCCATCATAGAATTAATATCGCCATATATTCGATTTGATTAACATATTTACCAATGTAAAATTTAGATTAATTCACAAAGCCAATGTTCAAAGGCAATGTAACTAAATAAATAATGTCATATTATTGCACTTATTCAATTTTTAGATATGATTAACTTTGATTCTACCGAAAACCAAGGAATGATTGCGCAAATGGTGCGTGATTTTGCAGAGAGAAATATACGCCCTAACATCATGGAATGGGACGAGGCACAAACGTTTCCGCTAGAAGCATTCAAAGAAATGGGTAAACTAGGGCTCTTAGGAGTGTTGGTTCCAGAAGAATATGGAGGTGCTGGATTTGGGTATTTTGAATATGTTACCGCCATTGTAGAATTATCAAAAGTATGTGGTTCGGTTGGTTTAAGTATGGCTGCACACAATAGTTTATGTACGGGTCATATCATGTATTTTGGTAATGAAGAACAAAAGAAACGTTGGTTACCAAAACTAGCTTCTGGAGAGTGGATTGGTGCTTGGGGCTTAACTGAGGCAAATACAGGAAGTGACGCCATGCGCATGCAATGTGTGGCTAAAGAGGATGGGGATTATTGGATTTTAAATGGAAGTAAAAATTGGATCACACATGGAATAACCGGAAATGTTGCCGTTGTGCTAGCCAGAACGGGTGATTTACTTGATAGTAATGGTATTACAGCGTTTGTTGTTGAGCGAGGTACTCCAGGTTTTTCTGGAGGAAAAAAAGAAAATAAACTAGGAATGCGCGCCAGTGAGACTGCAGAATTAATTTTTGAAGATTGTCGTATCCCAAAAGAAAATGTGTTGGGTAAAGTAGGTGATGGATTTAAACAAGCCATGAAGGTTTTAGATGGCGGAAGAATCTCTATTGCAGCCTTATCTCTCGGGATTGCCAAAGGTGCTTATGAAGCGGCTTTAAAATATGCCAAAGAACGTCACCAATTTGGACAGCCTATCGCAAATTTTCAAGGCATCTCATTTAAATTAGCCGATATGGCCACTCGTATTGAAGCCGCTGAATTGTTGATTTTTCAGGCGGCAGACAGAAAGAATAAAAACATGAGTGTAAATAAGGAAGGTGCCATGGCAAAATATTATGCCAGCGAAGTTGCAGTTTGGGCATCAACTGAAGCAGTTCAGATTTTTGGTGGATATGGATATACCAAAGACTTTCCGGTAGAGAAATTTTACCGTGATTCAAAATTATGTACCATTGGTGAAGGTACCAGTGAAATTCAAAAACTGGTAATTTCTAGAGCCGTTTTGAAAGATTAGGCCTTGCGGGTTTGCCATTTTTCATCTGTTCATCATGTTTGGGATACACGCGTTTTTTATCGTGAATGTATTTCTCTTGCAAAAAGACACGAGGTTACTTTAATAGCTATTGGAGATAAGGGCTGTTATGTAAAGAATGGAGTTCAGGTAATATCAGTTAATAAACCTAAAAACTTTATCGAAAGATTCTGTTTTACTATTTTTAAGGTTTTTATCCTTGCGGTTAAACAAGAAGCAAATGTTTACCATATTCATGATGCAGAATTAATTCCATTTGGAATTATCCTGAGTATTCTGGGAAAGAAGGTGATTTATGATATTCATGAAAATACCTATGATGATATCTTACTAAAGCCTTGGATCAAACCGAATAAAAGGAAGTTACTGGCAAATTTATACAACGTGATCTTGTGGTTTGGGTCAAAATTTATGCATTACATTGTTGTTGTTGCGGATCCAAAATTTTTAAATAAATTTTTTGTTAATCAAACAAATGCAAGTGTTATACAGAATTTTGCAAATGTTCCTGATTATGATAAATATGTTGTAGAAAATAGATCAAAATTGTCTGGTAATCAATTGTTTTATGTTGGCATGATTAAAGACATGTATTATGATATTGATCCTATTTTAGAAGCTATTTTTATACTTCATAAAAGAGGAATTAAATGTCATATTCATTTAATTGGATATTTTGGATCGGGTATATCTCCCCATTTGAATGAATTAGCAAATTGGGAACAGGTAAAGGATCAGGTAAGCTATTATGGATTTTTAGATACTCAGGAAGCTTATCAGATTTCTATGCAATGCAAAATCGGTTTATGTATAAAAAATCAACCAGAGTCAATGTTAGTCTCGCATGAAAGAAAATTATTTGAATATATGGCCATTGGTTTGCCTGCTGTGTTTTGCAATCAAGGAATTTATGAAGACCTGAATCAAAAATATAAGATTGGGAAATCAGTTAAAATAACAGACAGTATTGCCGTTGCAGATGCCATTGAATCTCTCTTACTTCATGACGAAATCTTAATGAGTATGTCTGAAAATGCCAGGCAAGCAGCACAAGATCATTTTAATTGGAATCGGGAAGAGAAGAAATTATTTGACTTATACGATAGCCTTTATTTCTCTTGAAATAGCATTCTAAAAATTGTATTTTAATTTTCCAAAATTATACCTTGATTCGCAGGTATGTATCCATGCTTAATTGTAATACTGGGGCCAACAGCTGTTGGGAAAACAAAGTTATCAATTGAACTTGCTCAAGCGTTTCATTCGCATATCATTTCTACAGATTCAAGACAATTTTATAAGGAAATGGAAATTGGAACGGCAACGCCTTCAAAAGCAGAACTTGCAGTTGTTCCACATCATTTTATTCATAATCGTTCTGTTTCTGAATATTATTCTGCCGGAGATTTTGAAAAAGAATCAAAAATCTTATTAAAGAAGTTATTTCAAAACGGTTTGAACCCAGTTTTTGCTACAGGTGGATCAGGTTTATATGTAAAGGCAATTTGTGAAGGACTAGATGAGGTCCCAAATGCTGATTTAGATTTAAGGAAAAGTCTAATTTCTAATTATGAATTATATGGGTTGCCTTGGTTAAAAAATGAGCTTGAATCAATAAAACCTGAGGCCATATTAACCAT
>CANHDN010000089.1 GCA_947459415.1 Bacteroidota bacterium | reverse complement strand
GATTATTTAAGCAAGGTAAAAGATGGTAATGGCTTGAATCCACTCTTGCAAAATTATTGGATGGTGATACACCCGCCTACCTTGTTTTTTGGCTTTGCTACTACCATTGTACCTTTTGCCTATGCGATTGCTGCATTGTGGCGCAAAGATTTTAAAGAATGGCTAAAGCCTGCTTTGCCATGGGCACTTATTAGTGTCATGGTATTGGGAGCAGGCATTATAATGGGTGGATTTTGGGCCTATGAAAGTTTAAGTTTTGGGGGCTATTGGGCCTGGGATCCGGTAGAGAATGCCTCATTGGTTCCTTGGCTAATTCTAATTGCTGGTGTACATGTAATGATTTTACATAGAGCAAGTGGAAATTCCTATATTGTAGCTGTTGTGCTTATTTTAGCTACGTTTTTATTGGTTTTATATGCCACATTTTTAACTCGCTCTGGCATTTTGGGAAATTCTTCTGTGCACTCTTTCACAGATTTGGGTATGAGTGGACAATTACTTGTTTTTCTGTTGGGTTTTGTATTTTTATCAATAGCTATGGTAGTTTGGCGTTGGAAACTCATGCCTCGTTCTGCCAAAGATGAAGAGATTTACACCCGAGAATTTTGGATGTTTATTGGTAGTTTAATTTTGGTTATTTCATCTTTTCAAGTAACGCTAACAACTTCAATACCTGTTTTCAATAAGATTTTTGGAGCCAATATGGCGCCACCTGCAGATGTAATTGGACACTATAACAAGTGGCAAATGCCAATGGCAATTTTAATTGGAGTTTTAACTGCGGTAGCAAACCTGCTTAAATATAAAAAGAATAAAGAGGAAGGCATTCGAAAAATTGGAATGTATGCAGCCATCTCTTTGATAATAACCTTTGTTTTGTTTTTTGCATTTACTTTAAAAAATTATGTTTACTTGGGTTTATTATTTGCAGGGGTATTTGCGGTAATAGGCAATGTTGCCATCATGTTGCCATTTTTACGAGGAAAAATAAAGCTAGCAGGTGCAAGTGTTGCTCATATTGGTTTTGGTTTATTGCTGATTGGTGTGTTAGTTTCTTCTGCTAATAAGCAAGTGATTTCAATTAATCAAACTGGTGAGGCGTTAAACCCAGAATTTAATAATAAAGAAAATGTAGAAAATATCTTTTTAGAGCGAGGTAAACCTAATAAAATGGGAGATTATATTATTACCTATGTGCGTGATTCTCAACATTGGGTAAATACTTATTATCAGGTAAATTATAAAAAAATAAACGACCAAGGTGAGGTAGATTATGAATTTAATTTGTATCCAAATGGACAAATAAATCCTAAATTTGGTTTAGTAGCTAATCCAGATACCAAACATTATCTGAGTCATGATGTATTTACGTATGTTAGTTCTGTTCCTTCCCAAAAAGCTGATGCTAAATTTATCAATGAAAAAACGCATGAGGTAAAACCAGGAGACACCATATACACAAACAATGCTTATGCCATATTGCAAGGAATTAACACTAATTCAGATCTTGCAAATGTTGATGTGAAAAATTTCCAGGTCCTTTTGGGTGCCGAGCTAAAAGTGTATACTTTAGATAAAGTTTATGATGCCATGCCGATGTATGGGGTTCAAAACAACTCTGCAACTAGTTATGAAGCATTGGTAGATGAGGCTAAACTTAAGTTTAATTTTAAAGGAGTAAATCCGGAAAACAAAACGATTACCATTACAAGCGCAGAAAAGGATACTAGTGGAGAGTTCGTGATCATGAAAGCCATTATTTTCCCTTGGATTAATTTGGTTTGGACCGGTACAATTGTAATGATAATTGGTTTTATGTTAAGTATTTTTAGACGAATTTCAGATTTAAGAACAGCCTAATGGAAAATTCAAAATTACATAAGCAATTTCATCAAATTGCCCATCTAGAGGCGATTTCATTTATCCTTCTCATGTTTATTGCCATGCCAGTAAAATATGTTTTAGGAAATCCATTGTTGGTTAAATACATAGGATGGGCGCACGGACTATTGTTTGTATTATATATGGTATGGTTGCTTAGAGCAAAGATTGAATACAATTGGAACTTCAAAAAATCTGCCATTGCGGTGATAGCAGCATTTTTGCCGTTTGGTCCGTTTTTATTGAAGAAGTACATGCCTTAGCATGCATGATAGCGAAAGGCTAACAAATCTTCTATTACAAATTACCTCTATTGGCTTGTTCTCTCTCTATTGCTTCAAATAAAGCTTTAAAGTTTCCTTTACCAAAAGATTTAGCACCTTTACGCTGAATAATTTCGTAGAACATAGTTGGTCTATCTTCTACAGGTTTAGTAAACAATTGTAATAAATAACCCTCATCATCGCGGTCTACCAAAATACCTAATTCTTTTAGGGGTTCTAAGTCTTCTTCAATTGGACCAACGCGATCAAGTAAATCATCATAATAACTACTAGGTACTTTTAAGAATTCCACACCACGACTCATTAAGGCTTTTACGGTAGTTACAATATCTGCGGTTGCAATGGCTATGTGTTGCGTGCCTTCACCTTCGTAAAACTCCAAATATTCTTCTACCTGAGATTTTCTTTTACCCTCAGCAGGTTCGTTAATTGGAAACTTAACAAATCCGTTTCCATTGCTCATTACCTTGCTCATTAATGCTGAATATTCGGTTGAAATATCTTTATCATCAAAAGATAAAATATTTTTGAAACCCATTACATCCTCATAAAATTTTACCCAAGGATTCATTTGATTCCAACCAACATTTCCAACGCAATGGTCTACATATAATAAACCAGTTGGTGCAGGATTATACTCACTTTCCCATTTCTTAAATCCGGGCATAAATACACCATTGTAATTTTTACGTTCAATAAAAATATGAACCACTTCACCGTATGTATGAATTCCGCTCATGCGCACCTCACCGTGGTCATCGGTTAATGTTACCGGCTCTAAACAAGGTTTTCCACCTCTTTTTGTGGTTTCTTCGAATGCTTGGTAAGCATCATCCACCATTAAAGCTAAGGTTTTAACCCCATCACCATGTTTTTTATGATGGTCTGCAATGGGAGAATTAGAATGCAAAGGCGTTGTAAGCATTAAGCGCATTTTATTTTGCACCAATACATAACTAGCACGGTCTCTAACCCCAGTTTCTGGACCGGCGTATGCTAAACTTTGAAAGCCAAAAGCTGTTTTGTAAAAATGTGCGGCTTGCTTGGCATTACCTACATATAATTCAATATAATCTGTTCCATTTAATGGAAGAAAATCGTTGTTCATGATACGTTTTTAAATTTGGTTCAAATATAAAACAGAAAAGACAATCTAAGTGCACGCAAAATGCTTTATTCTACCCAAGATTTGTAATAGTGTGGGTCTTCGCAATTTAAAGCTGCTTGAGTAATTTCTAATGGGTAAAAAGGATCTATCATAACGGCCAATTCCTTGGTTTCCTTTTTTCCAATAGATTTTTCAACTGTTCCAGGGTGTGGCCCATGCGGAATTCCCTTTGGATGCAAACTAATCATGCCTCGCTCTACATGCTTTCTGCTCATAAAATCACCATCTACATAATATAAAACCTCATCACTATCAACATTGCTATGATTATAAGGTGCAGGAATGGAATCTGGATGATAATCATATAACCTAGGAACAAATGAGCAAATTACAAAATTATGCCCCTCAAAGGTTTGATGGATGGGAGGTGGCATATGAATTCTTCCAGTTATCGGTTCATAATTATGTATGCTGAACCCATATGGATATTGATAACCATCCCAACCAATAGCATCGAAGGGGTGACTTGCATAATGATACGGATAGATTAAATCTTGTTTTTTAATCATCACCTTAAAATCTCCCATTTGGTCTATGGTTTCTAATTGTTGAGGGAGTTTAATATCACGCTCACAATAAGGTGAATGTTCCAAGAATTGACCAAATTGATTTAAGTATCTTTTGGGTGGTTTGATGGGGGAGAAGCTCTCGGTAATAAATAGCCGATTATTTTCTGAGTTAAAATGCATTTGATATATTACGCCCCTCGGTATTACCAAGTAATCGCCATATTCAAATGGGATTTTGCCATATAGTGTTTTTAAAATTCCGCTTCCTTCGTGAATAAATATTACCTCATCCGCATCCGCATTTTTATAAAAATAATCGGTCATGCTTTTTTTGGGTGCAGCCACCGAAATATATAAATCTCGATTAAAAAGCATCACCACACGCGATTTTAAAAAGTCATCTGTTGGTTCAGCCTTAAATGTTAAAAAGCTTCTATTTTGCATGTTTTTAGGCAATGCTGCAACAGGCGAAACATCTATTGGCGCTTCAATATCTTTTACTAAGGTAGGTGGATGCGTATGATAAACCAAGGAATATAAACTGCTGAAACCCTCTGTAGAAACAAGTTCTTCTGCGAATAAGCTGCCATCTGGCTTCCTAAATTGCGTATGTCTTTTTTGGGGAATTTGCCCCATTCTGTGGTAAAATGGCATCTTTGATGTATGAATGTTAGTTAATGAATGAACTATTTACTGCCAACTTATTCAAAGATTTGTTTGACTACTTATCAAATGCTTTCTTTGTGTAAAATTGGAACTTCCAAAAATATAAAAATGCGGATAAAACTTTCTTTAAAAATTCTGACTTTTGTCATTCTTTTCATAAACATATTGTCATGTTCTGAACCTAAAGTTGGATCAGACAGAAATACAGTGACAGATAGCTTAACAAATATTTCTGCGGTAAAAGATATTAGTAAAGCCATTGAAGAAAATCCAGAAGACCCCGAGTTATATTACCAAAGAGCTCAAATTTATGTATCCGAAAAGTATTTAAATAGGGCAGAAGATGATTACAGAGAGGCCGCGCGATTAGATAGTACAAATCCCTTATATGCATATAGTTTAGCTAGAACTTTATATGCCATGAATATAACTAAAGAATCTGCTACGTGGTATGAAAAAGCGATTATGCTTAAACCAGACTACGGTGAGGCCATCGTGAAATTGGCCGATTTATATTTTTTAGTGAAGGAGCATCAGAAATCTATCAATTTACTCAATGAGTTTAGAAAAGTGAACCCAAATGAAGCATATATTTATCATATGCTAGGGCTTAATTTTAAAGAACTAGGAGACACAGGAAGGGCTATTTATCATTTTCAAACAGCGATAGAAAACGACCCTAAAGATTATGAGTCTACATTGTACATTGCCAATTTATATGCCGGAAAAAAGAAATCTATTGCTTTTGAGTATTTTGCTGCAGCTATCAAGTTGAAGCCCAAAGGAGTGGATGCTTTTTTTGGCAGGGCTGTTTTTCAGCAACAAATTAAAAATTACAAATCTGCCTTACTAGATTATCGCAGGGTGATAGATCTAGATCCCCAGAATTACCTGGCTTATTACAATGTTGGATATATCAATTATGAGAATGGATTTTTTGATGAGGCGCTCAGAAATTGGAACATTTGTACCCAAATGAATCCCAATTTTGCGAATGCATTTTATATGAAAGGTTTGGTATTTGAAGAGCGAAAAAATAAACAAGAAGCCCGCATTCAATACCAAGTTGCATTAGAATTAGATTCTGAAAATAAATTATTTATGGCTGGTTTAAAACGTGTAAATTAATTTTTACTCGGCGTTTTTATTTAAACCTTTCACCAACTCCAAAACTTTGTTAAGTTGTTCATCGCGACTCAAGTGAGAGTTGTCTATTTCAATGGCATCCGCTGCCTTTATTAAGGGGCTATCAGCGCGGGTTGTGTCCATTAAATCACGTTTTTGCAGGTTGGCCAATACCTCCTCTATGCTTGTGTTCTGACCTTTTTCATGCAATTCATCTAATCTACGTTGTGCCCGTATGATAGGTTCTGCTGTTATAAATAGTTTAAGTTCTGCGTTTGGAAAAACCACTGTTCCTATATCTCTGCCATCCATCACGATGCCTTTGGTATGTCCAAATTCTTGTTGTTGCTTCACTAGAAATTTTCTTACTTCACTTTGTGCACTAACTGCGCTTACAGCAGAGGCAACTCTTGGATTTATTCTAATTTCATCTTCTACATTTTCCCCATTCAGAATGGTAGACTGTTTTTGAGTGGTATCATCAAGTCTGAAGCTAATTTGAATCTGTAATAAAGACTGAGCTACTAATTCTGGGTGATGAATGTCAATTTGATTGCGCAATAAATAAAGGGTTAATGCACGATACATTGCTCCAGTATCTACATATTTATAGTTAAGTTGCTGAGCTAATTGAATTGCCAATGTGCTTTTTCCGCAAGAAGAATACCCGTCTATGGCAATAATAATTGGTGCAGACATAATTAGTTATTAGCGCGTTTAAAATCCTGAATTCTGGTAATCAAACTAAAAGAATTGGTATTTCTACCTGGTATAAATCCTCCGTAACCGTATGCAAAATGAAAGCGATTTAATTTTAATCCAACTCCCCATGAAAAACCGTTCATACCTCTGATATTGTTTAAGCTAAGTTCTCTATTTCTTAATGCATTGTAACCAAATCTAATTTGAATTGATTTTCCTAATAGTAGTTCGGTATTAAAAATTAAATGACTCATGGCTTTTTGAACAAGAGTAAAATCTTCTTCAATGGGCAAGCCGGTTTCTAAACTGGTGTATTGTCGGTTACTAATTTGATATAGTAGTTTTCCGGGGCTTTGTAAATTATGAGCGATTACGCCAAATCTAAAAGGGTTGTGTGCAAACTTCTTAGAAAAACCAATTTGCACATTGTAGGGTATGTTTTCATAATTTTGTTGGGTATAGGTACTAATTTGAGTGCCGATATTTCCAATTACCGCCGTGAGTAAGATCAATTCATCTTGGCTACGCCAATTTGCCGCAATATCTGCAGCTAAACCAAATGAATGATAGGTTTCTAAATTTGAATTTATAAACTTGATGGTGGCGCCGTATGACAGCTGATGATACCTTTTGGCCGCAGAAATATGGTAATTGTATTCGCCAGCATTAAAAGTGCCTAAGACCTGTCCATCTGGCGCAGTTTTAATAAAATTTCCATAATTCATATATTGAATACCCGCAGCAAATGTTGTTTTTAGAGAATCGGAATGATATCCAACATTTAGTTCACCGGCTTTAATATCGCTAAAATAATTAATGAAGTTTGCGCCAATTTGTTTGTGATTCTTCTCATTGAGCAAGGATGGGTTAATACTAACCAAATTGATATCTGCATCAGGTGTAGATATGGCATTCCCTCCTAATGCATTAATTCTTGCATTGGTTGGTACTTGCAAAAATTGGTAGGTACCCATTCCTCCTATTTGGGACCAAGCAAGTTTAGCAGCAAACAAATATGTCAAGAACAAAAATTTCTTCATACGCCTTCAAAAATATGGATTTAAACGTAATTACAAGATGTAAAATTGCCTTATTTTATTTAGGTTATAGACAAATTGACAGAATTTTTTGAATGGAACGTAATTTGAGTTTCTGAATTAAAAATTAACAACATGATGGCAACTAAAGGTAATATTAGTGTTCACACAGAAAACATTTTTCCAATTATTAAGAAATTCTTGTATTCAGACCATGAAATCTTTTTAAGGGAGTTGGTAAGTAATGCAGTAGACGCAACGCAAAAACTAAAAACTTTATCGGGCAGTGGCGAGGCGAAAGGCGAATTGGGTGATTTAAAAATTGAGGTAAAATTAAACAAGGATGCTAAAACCCTGCATATTATTGATAAGGGTATTGGTATGACAGAAGAAGAGGTTGGTAAATACATTAACCAATTGGCATTTAGTAGTGCTGAAGAATTTTTAGAAAAGTATAAAGATAAAGGTGCACAAGTTATTGGCCATTTTGGATTGGGTTTTTATTCTGCATTTATGGTAGCGCATAAAGTAGAGTTGCACACCAAATCATACAAAGAAGGTTCAAATTCCGTAAAGTGGTCTTGTGATGGCAGCACAGAATTTGAAATCAGTGAATCTGATAAAGCAGAAAGAGGGACAGAGGTTATTTTACATATTGCCGAAGACTCCATTGAATTCAACGACGATTTTAGAATTAAGGGTATTTTAGAAAAATATTGTAAGTTCTTACCAATAGAAATTTCGTTTGAAGATAAAGTGCTAAATAATCCTGCGCCACTATGGACAAAAGCTCCAGCAGATTGCACCAAAGAAGATTATGAAGCATTTTACAAAGAGTTGTATCCATTTAGTGAAACACCCTTGTTTTGGATCCATCTTAATGTTGATTATCCATTTAAGTTAACGGGAATATTATATTTCCCTAAAATTAAAAACGAGTTTGAACCTACCCGTAATAAGATTCAATTATACAGTAATCAAGTTTTTGTAACAGATTCGGTTCAAGATATTGTTCCTGAATTCTTAATGTTATTGCATGGTGTAATTGATTCTCCGGATATTCCATTAAATGTAAGTAGAAGTTATTTGCAAAGTGATACCAATGTAAAGAAAATTAATAGCCATATCACCAAAAAAGTGGCCGATAAATTAGAGGAAATTTATAAACAAGATAGGGTTGAATACAATGCCAAGTGGGAGAGTGTTGGAACTTTTGTGAAATATGGAATGATCAGTGAAGAGAAGTTTTATGAACGTGGAGTAAAATTCTGTTTACTTCAAAATAAAGCAAAAGACTTCTTTACACTTGAAGAATACAAGGAAAAAGTAGCAACAACCCAAACTGATAAAGACAATAAAGTTGTATTTTTATACAGCAATGACATGGTAGCTCATGATAGTTTTATCCAGGCTGTAGAAAAGCGTGGGTATGATGTTTTGGCAATGGATGGCGTATTAGATAACCATTTTATCAGCAATGTTGAACACAAGATTGAAAATGTGACTTGGAAACGAGTAGATAGTGATAGCGTTGATAAACTCATTGATAAAGATATTAAAAAAGAAAGTGTTTTGAGTGAGACTGATCAAACTGCTTTAAAGGAAGCATTTGAAAAAGATTTTAGTTTTGCAGGAACCTATAAATTTAGTACTGAAGCATTATCACCAGATGACTCTTTCTTAACATTAATTAAGCCAGAGTGGGAGCGTAGAATGAAGGAAATGCAAAAAATGCAGGGTATGAATATTTTTGGCAATATGCCAGATACCTTTAATGTGGTAATAAATACAAACCATCCATTAAGTCTAAAATTAAGCAAAATGAGTGAGGGCGAAGCTAAAACACAGGTAAGTAAGCAAGCATTTGATTTAGCGCGCTTATCTCAAAATTTGCTCCATGGAGAAGAGTTAACAGCCTTTATACAAAGGAATACTAAAGATCTTTCGGCTTGAACCGAAATGTAATATCACAAAAAAATCCCGTTTGTTGATACAAACGGGATTTTTTTTATGATATTAAACAATTATTCTAGCTCAATGAGTTCTTCCATGACGGCCTCCATTTCTTTTTCAAGATGGATTAATGCCTTTTTCTCTGCTTCATAATAGGAAGTTAACTCAGCTATTTTTTTTGCATCGCTGGTGTTTTCAGGCAATGTAAAAGCTGTTTCTAATTCTTTAAGTGTAAGTTTGGTTTTATTTACTTGGTGTTCGTATTCATCAAACTTTTTTCTGAGTGTCTGAATATAATTATTACTCACTTTTACTTGCTTATTTGATGGTGTATCTGCAGTTACAACGAGGGGTTCAGCTTTTTTCTCTTTTTTTACTTCTGGTTTGGATGATTGAAGTTTTTGTTCGGCATCTCTTTTAGCTTTCCAAAATTCAAATTCTGCAAAAGTACCCGGATATTCTTTAATTTTGCCTTCCTCAATCCACCAGATTTTATTTGCAATTTCAGAGACAAAATACCTGTCGTGACTTACCACTATAAATGTTCCCTCATAGTTTTGAAGAGATTGTATGAGGATGTTAATACTGCGCATATC
>CANHDN010000088.1 GCA_947459415.1 Bacteroidota bacterium | reverse complement strand
TGTTAACTTTTAATAAAAGCAATTATTGTGCAGGGGATTCAATTAGCTTTTTAGTTAATAACGCAAACTCCATAGTTAATAAGTATAAGTATTACAAGGTTGATGGGGCTAATCGTATAGAATTTGCTAGTAAAATCAAGCCAAATTTCAATGTGGGTCCTGTGTCACTTAGTCCAAATTTTCCGAATGGAACGGTAGTAACAGCTCAAGCCATAGACACTGTTTCTGGTTGTGGAATTTTTTCAAATACCCGAACCATTCCTGTGGAGGCTTTACCAAATGTTGGTTTTACATACGCCAAAACCAATTTGCAAATTGTACTGACAGATACTACCAATAACACGGTTAGGAGAGATTGGTATATTGAAGGTGACTCTATTTCAAATAATCAACGTGTATTTAATTATACCTTTAAAAATTCGGGTAACAATACCATTAAAATGAAAGGTGTAACTAATTTAGGCTGCGAAAATACGGTCGAAAAAATAGTCCAGATTAATGCAACTGGAATATCCAACTTGAACAATGAAATTGGTTTGGCAGTTTTTCCAAATCCAACTCATGATAAGCTAACGATTCAATTTGTTGCAGAAGAACCAGCCCAAGTTAGTTTGTATGCTATAGACGGGAAAATGGTATATCAATCTATGCACAAGAGTTCAGAACAGCTAGACTTTCAAGCAATGCACTCAGGTGTGTATCTTTTGAAAGTGGAGCTAAATAATAAGATAGCCATTCAAAAAATAGTTATAGAATAAGCAATTTGCAGAAAGTCGGTACCTGTTTCATCATTGATTTTATAATCAAATTGATGCAGGTAGCCTACTTGTAAACTATTATTTTTATTAGGTCTGTAGCCAATTGAAAATAATAACCTATTTCTTTCAAAATAGGGTTCATTATTGGTGAAGAATAGCTCATTACTGGCGCCTATTTTAAACGGTTTGAACCCATTTTTTTCTAATCCGAATGCTTTAGATATTTCAAGCCTATACCTAAACCTATTTCTATAGCCATTACTTGTAAAACGCATTTCTGCCCGGTAACGTTGTTCAATATTTAATCTGCCCACAGACTGAAATAAGGTAATTTGAGGCCAAATTCTAAATTCATCGTTATTTTTTGGTGTTTCAAAATTACCTCCTTCTTTGTAGGTTTGGTAGCTTCCTGCGGCCAATGTAAAGTTCGCATTTTGATAAGGTTGATAAGTAATTCCGCCCTTATACTCATAATAATGAAAATGATCGTAGAATTTTAATGAACGCAATTGGGCTTCCCCAAACATGCTTAACTGATTGTTAGCTTTGTACCTTAGGTTGATGATATTCCAGCTGCCTAATGAGGCATTTTGAGCATGTAAGCGCATGCATGAATAAGAAATAAAAACTAAAAAGAATATTTTTTTAATTCTGTTTTCCATTGTTTTATTCTCCTTAATCTTTAAGCCTACGCGCATTCATTTCTGATTGAATGATAAAAATACGATGAATTTAATTACTTCTTATTGCTGGTAATTATTGGGGTTTCTGTATAAACTAACCTAAAACTCGAACGCACATATCCATTGATATCAGCGAAGGTGTTCATTTTTCCTTTTTTATTTAACTTCCATTCAAAAATACCATGCTGAAAAATGAGTCCGTATGGGTTTTTCTTCGGTAAATCATAGTTGTCTGGCATACCTTTGGCTTGTTCCCATTGGTTTTCGGTGATTAATTGATAAGTAACTTTCTTTGATTTAGTAGACATTCTGTTAGATAGATAACGGGCGTACATCTCAATTGGGACAGGGTTACTTAGAATTACATAATTGCTTGGAATATTAAGGTCTTTTGCAATGGCAGTCATACATACATTTGCTTCAACTAAACTATTTTGGCTATATAAATAATTTAAGAACTCTTGAAAATCTTTAGCCAGAACAGGCTCTCGCATAAGCAAAAAGGTTTTCTGCTTTGGGTTATTTTTAGCTGATGGGATCTTCATAAATTGATCCATTTTCATGGCTGCATGGATGCTATTGTCTTGAGAGAATATATAGGCGGAGTTGATAATAAATATGATAAGTAATAGTGTTTTTTTCATAGATACGAACATAAGGTCTTTAAGCCAAAACAGCCAATACAAACTGATGTATTGGCTGTTTTTATTAATTAGATAAAATTATTTTACTTCTTCAAATTCTACGTCTTGTACATTATTTGCACCATCATTGCCAGACTCATTATTTGGAGTTGCATCTGTAGCACCTGCTTGAGCTTGCTGGGCGGCATATATATCTTGACTAGCTTCTTGCCATGCAGCGTTTAAGGTTTCCATAGCAGCATCAATGGCAGGAATATTTTTTTCTGCATGTGCTTTTTTAAGATCCTCTAATCCACTTTCAATTTTAGCTTTCTTTTCAGCAGGAATCTTATCTCCATATTCCTTCACCTGTTTTTCAGTTTGGAAAATTAAGCTGTCGGCCTGATTTACTTTTTCAACTTCTTCTTTAGCACGTTTATCAGAATCTGCGTTTGCTTCAGCTTCGCGCTTCATTCTTTCAATTTCTGCGTCGCTTAATCCAGAGCTTGCTTCAATTCTAATTTTTTGTTCTTTTCCTGTACCTTTATCTTTAGCACTCACATGTAAAATACCATTGGCATCAATATCAAAGGTTACTTCAATTTGAGGCACGCCGCGCGGTGCTGGCGGAATATCGCTTAAATGGAATCTTCCAATAGATCTATTTTGATTAGCCATTGGACGCTCGCCTTGCAATACATGAATTTCTACTGAAGGCTGGTTGTCTGAAGCGGTAGAGAATACTTCGCTGCGCTTACTTGGAATGGTGGTATTAGATTCAATTAGTTTGGTCATTACACCACCCATTGTTTCAATTCCTAAACTAAGTGGAGTAACATCTAGTAGCAATACATCTTTTACCTCGCCTGTTAAAACACCACCTTGAATCGCTGCACCAATCGCTACAACCTCATCTGGATTTACACCTTTTGAAGGTGATTTGCCAAAAAACGATTCAACTGCTGCTTGAATAGCAGGAATTCGGGTTGAACCACCTACTAAGATAACCTCATCAATATCGCTAGTAGATAAACCTGCATTTTTAAGAGCACTTCTGCAAGGTTCAATAGTACGTTTAATTAAACTATCTACTAATTGTTCAAATTTGGCACGCGTTAATGTTTTCACCAAGTGTTTTGGTCCGCTGGCGGTTGCTGTTACATAGGGTAAGTTAATTTCTGTTTGAGCCGAACTTGATAATTCAATTTTAGCTTTTTCAGCGGCTTCTTTTAAACGTTGCAAAGCCATAGGGTCTAAGCGTAAATCGATACCTTCTTCGTTTTTAAACTCATCAGCCATCCAAGCAATAATGGCATTGTCAAAATCATCTCCACCTAAATGGGTATCACCATCGGTAGATTTTACCTCAAATACACCATCACCTAATTCAAGAATAGAAACGTCATGTGTTCCTCCACCGCAGTCGAACACTACAATTTTCATATCCTTGCCTTTTTTATCTACGCCATAAGCTAAGGCAGCTGCAGTTGGTTCATTAATAATCCTACGAACATTTAAGCCTGCAATTTCACCTGCTTCTTTGGTGGCCTGACGCTGTGCATCATTAAAGTATGCAGGCACAGTAATTACTGCTTCTTTTACTTCCGTTCCCAAATAATCTTCGGCGGTTTTCTTCATTTTTTGAAGGATCATGGCCGAAATTTCTTGAGGGGTGTACATTCTATCGTCTATGTTTACACGCGGCGTATTATTATCTCCCTTTTCAACTTTATAAGGTACTTTACCAATTTCACCGCTCACTTCAGAATAGGTATGACCCATGAAGCGTTTGATAGAATAAATGGTATTAATGGGGTTGGTTACAGCTTGCCTTTTGGCAGGGTCTCCAATTTTACGCTCCCCATCTTTTAAAAACGCAACAATAGATGGAGTAGTTCTTCTTCCTTCACTGTTTGCAATTACTACTGGCTCATTGCCTTCCATCACAGAAACGCAAGAGTTGGTTGTTCCTAAATCGATTCCTATTATTTTGCTCATAATTAATTAAATTTCGTATGTTTGATTTGCTTCAATTTAGCAATCAAAATGCCAATTCAAAAATCTGACAGTTTTGCCAGTTATTTGACAGATAAAAGAAGTTTAATGCTTGAATAAACTGCCCCAATGGCAGTTTATCTGACAATTAATAGATGAAGTTGGGTAGTTCTTTTGAAAGCAATACAATGGTTGCAATATCGAACTCTTGTTCACGACTGGTAAAGTTGCGACTAGAGAATATGCCTAAGCCACCATTAGAAATATTTGAATATTGCGGATTTTTCTGAACAATACTTAAATTAGGTTTGCTCAAATCTAGCATGGTTCTGAATTCTGGCGCCCCTCCAAAAGCAGTAAAAACTAAATTAACTGATCTCCTAACTTTACTTGGGTCTGCCGGAATTCTGGCCTTGATATATTCTACAAAGGTTCTACTTAAAATATTTTCTGGGTAATCTTTTTCCGGAGCATAATCTTTGTTTTTTGCTAGATCGTATTCCACGGTTTTTAATTCAAATTGACTGGTATCTGCAGCATTCATTTCTTTATATACATATTGAATTTTTAAATCATATAAAGCTGAATTTCTTCCTGTTTTAAACCTAAACTGAAACGTATGTCTAATTTTGGGGTCCAAATTAAATACCGTAGTTCTTGGATAAATGGTTGCATCTTTTACTATTGGGGTGGTAGCAGTAAATTGTTTGTTTTTTTTAGGGTAGTAAATATGGAGTTCATAAATTTCATTGGCATTGTTGTTTTTTGGAATTTTACAAGCATACAAGGTGTTCCTGGCATTTGAGAAAAAGCCTGAATCTTTGGGTATTGTATCTACTTTACTACATAAAAAAGTATCTTTATTTACAATATTAATCAGTTTAACAACTAGAGAGTCAAAGTATAAAGAGTCTGCAATTTTTGCTCCTTCAGCTGTACTTTGGTTACCAGAATTTTGATATAATTTTTCAATTCTAATGTATTGTACCGATTGGTTTTGATCCAAAAACCCATAAACAATTGGGATATCTTTATAAGGGGCATTGATATCAATATCGTTTTTACAGGCGAAAAGACCAGAAAAAAGCGCAATTAATAGAAGGATTTTACTTTTCATTGTGTGCAAATTAAGCATATTTTTTTGGGTGTTCAAAAATATATAGTCAATCTAATTTGAATTTAGGTTTTATCTCTACCTTTGAAAATCATTTTTTTTAGTATGAGCATACACAAAGAAATTAAAAAGGTTACTACCCACACCTTAATGGAAATGAAAATTCGTGGAGAGAAAATTTCCATGTTAACAGCATACGATTACAGTATGGCAAAAATTTTTGATGCCGCAAAAATTGATGTTTTATTGGTAGGGGATTCTGCCTCTAATGTGATGCATGGTCATGAAACTACTTTACCAATCACATTAGATGAGATGATTTCTCATGCTGCTGCCGTTATTAGAGCTATTGACAGGGCATTGGTAGTAGTAGATTTACCTTTTGGGTCGTACCAAGGAAATTCTAAGGAGGCATTAAATTCTGCCATAAGAATCATGAAAGAAGCAGAAGCGCATGCGGTTAAACTGGAAGGTGGTGAAGAGGTTGCAGAATCTGTAAAAAGGATTTTAACAGCAGGTATTCCTGTGATGGGTCACTTGGGTTTAACACCTCAAAGTATTTATAAATTTGGAACCTATGAGGTTAGGGCTAAAGAGGACGCCGAAGCAAAAAAATTATTGCATGATGCAAAATTGTTAGAAGAAGCAGGTTGTTTTGCAATCGTATTAGAAAAAATTCCTTCTCAACTTGCCAAGAAAGTTGCACAAATGGTAAAAATCCCAGTAATCGGTATTGGTGCTGGAGCAGATGTAGATGGTCAGGTATTGGTAAGCCATGATATGTTGGGCATTAACAAAGATTTCTCACCTAAATTTTTACGCAGGTATTTAAACTTGTATGATCAAATTCAGACAGCGGTAGAACAATATGTGACTGATGTGAAGTCTGTTGACTTCCCAAATGAAAAGGAGCAATATTAAAATTAATTCAGTTTCTCTTCTATGCCAACAATTTTATGGGAAGATAATCACCTCATTGCTGCTTTTAAAAGAAGCGGTCAAACTGTACAGTCTGAACCAAACAAGCCACCTGCTTTAGAAGTTGAGGTGAAAAATTATATTAAAGATACGTATCAAAAACCTGGAGCTGTTTACCTGGGTGTCATTCATCGTTTAGATATGCCCGTTGAAGGCATTGTATTGTTTGCCAAAACATCTAAAGCCTTAATTCGTATGAACGAGGTTTTTCAGCAACGAAAAGTTCGAAAAATTTATCAAGCGTGGGTGCATGGCAAACCAAGTGCAAAATCTGGAAATTTACTTCATTGGTTAAAGCGAGATGAGCATAAGAATTATACGAAAGCATATCAAAGTGAGCTTAAAAATTCTGAGCGTGCCGAATTAAATTATAAATTACTCGAAACTAAATCTGGCTACAGCCTCCTAGAAATAGAATTATTGAGTGGAAGAAAGCATCAAATTCGTGTTCAATTATCTAGTATGGGATGTCCGATATTAGGTGATAAAAAATATGGTGCTTTGTTTGCCTATGAAGATAATTATATTGCTTTACAAGCATGTGAACTGTCATTTATTCACCCAGTTTCTTCAGAACCTGTTCAAATCAAAATAGCAGATCTAATTTTTCCTGGTTAGATGCTTATTAATACCTTCTTATAAATGCATTAAAGTTTGATTAACTGCTTTGTAATTACCTGTGTTTTAGTATTATTATTTTTAATGTAAATAATAAAAAATTTTATTGTTTTCAGCTGCTTTTAATAACACTTAATATTCACTTAAAGTAACTGTTATTGCTTGATTTAACTGCATTGTTTTGATAGTCTTGTAGAAAAAATATGTTTTGCAATGCGTCAATCAAAACAAATAATTTTCACAATTTTTACAGCAATTCTTTTCCTAATTATTGGGTATTTTATCCCAAGAGAAATTGTTAAAAAACCTTCACAGGAACCTAGTCAAATTGCTCAGAATTTTTCTACTACTTTATTGAACCCAATTTTGCCTTATTATGAGCAAATTGGTTTAGACCACACAGAATTAAAATCTTTCAAGGGTAAAATTGAAAAACGGATTCAAGTATTAAAAAAAACACACAAGGATTTACATGTAAGTTATTATTTTAGAGATTTAAATACTGGATTATGGACAGGGGTCAATGAGCTTGAAACATTTAGTCCGGCAAGTTTATTTAAAGTTCCGTTGATGATCGCCTTGTTTAAGAAGGCAGAAATTGATCCAAAGGTCTGGACAATGGGAGTAGATTATAAGAAAAGTGAGTTAGGTGAGGTGCCAGAAGAGAGTGGATTTAAAAAGGAAGATGGCAAGTTTTATTCTATCAATGATTTGCTTACACAAATGATAGTTTATTCTGACAATACAGCGAGTATGTTGTTGCTTCAATTTGTTGGAGATACAGCTGTAATGAAAGTAATTGATGAATTAAATATGCATGTTGGAAATGGGTTTCATCAAAATACGAATTTTGTTACGGTTAAGGCCTATGCAGGCATTTTAAGAATTCTCTATAATGCGTCTTATCTCAATAAAGAAATGTCTGAAAAGGCACTTAATTTGCTTTCACAAGCCAAGTATGAAAAAGGGATCAGAGCTGGTGTGCCATCTCATATTAAAGTTGCTCATAAATACGGAAAACGGGATGAAACCATCCAGGGTGGCAAAATACATAATTTACAATTACATCATTTTGGCTTAGTATTTCATCCTGAAAAGCCTTTTATTATTGGAATTATGACCAGCGGGGCTGATGTAGAAACCAAGTTAAAAGTGATCAAAGAATTAACAGAAATTACTTATAAAGAAGTTGATAAGCAAACCAGTGATTATGCCAAAACCAATGTTTTTGCTGAGTAATGTTGCTTAGAATTAAGAATGTCGATTCCTTAATTTTGTCTATATTTGTTGCAAAATTAGTAGCAAAATATGAACGGTTTTTTCAATGTTCCAGTTCCGGTTAATGAACCGGTTTTAAATTATGCACCAGGAAGTGCAGAAAGAAAATCACTTAAAGAAGCTATTCAAGAAGCTAGGTCCAAGGTTTTAGATATTCCTATGTACATTGGAAATCAGGAAGTGCGTAGTGGTAAAACTGCTGAGTTGCGTCCGCCGCACGATCATCAACACCTGCTTGGAACCTACCATATTAGTGATGCCTCGCATGTTACCCAAGCCATAGATGCTGCTTTGGCAGCTAAGCCAAATTGGGAGGCATTAAACTGGGAACAACGTGCCGCCATATTCTTAAAGGCAGCAGAATTAATTGCGGGTCCATATCGCGCAAAATTAAACGCTGCCACCATGTTGGGTCAGAGCAAAAATGCCTACCAAGCCGAGATTGATAGTGCCTGCGAAATAATCGATTTCTTGCGTTTTAATGTGTATTTTATGAGTCAAATTTATGCAGAGCAGCCACAATCTGCTAAAGGAATTTGGAATCGTTTAGAATATCGTCCGTTGGAGGGTTTTATCTATGCACTTACTCCCTTTAATTTTACAGCTATTGCAGGTAATTTGCCAGCATCTGCTGCATTAATGGGTAATGTAGTAGTTTGGAAGCCTAGTAATACTCAGGTTTATTCTGCCAATGTGTTGATGGAAATTTTTAAGGAGGCAGGTGTGCCAAATGGGGTAATTAATTTGATTTACCCAAGCGGACCAGTTGCTGCTGAAGTGATTTTTAATCACGCAGATTTTGCTGGAATACACTTTACGGGTTCTACCGGTGTGTTCCAAGATATTTGGAAAACCATTGGTAATAATATTCATAAGTTTAAAACTTATCCTCGTATTGTAGGTGAAACAGGCGGAAAAGATTTTATTGTTGCCCATCATTCTGCTCATGTAGATACCGTGGTTACTGCCATGTTGCGTGGTGCTTTCGAGTACCAAGGTCAGAAATGTTCTGCAGCTTCTAGGGCTTATATTCCTTCCAATTTGTGGGATGAGGTAAAGGCCAAAATGGTAAAGGAAATGGCTGGATTTAATGTAGGTCCGGTAGAAGATTTTAGAAATTTTGTGAATGCAGTAATTGATGAGAAATCTTTTGATAAACTAGCTGCTTATATTGAAGAGGCTAAGAAAGATCCAAGTTGTGAGATTGTTGCTGGAGGTACTTACGATAAATCTAAAGGTTGGTTTATACAGCCTACCTTAATTGTTACCAGTAATCCAAAATATACAACCATGTGCGAAGAATTATTTGGACCGGTTTTAACTGTTTATGTTTACGATTCAAAAGAGTTCGAAAGTACCTTAGAATTAGTAAATGAAACATCTGAATATGCATTAACAGGTGCTGTGTTGGCGCAAGACAGGTATGCGATTGATTTAGCAACCTGGAAATTGAGAAATGCTGCTGGTAATTTTTATATCAATGATAAACCAACAGGTGCCGTTGTTGGTCAGCAACCATTTGGCGGAGCTCGTGCCAGCGGTACCAATGATAAAGCAGGAGCTATGATTAATTTGATGCGTTGGGTTAGTTTGAGAACTATCAAAGAAACTTTCGTGCCGCCAGTGAGTTACGGCTACGATTTTATGAAGGAAGCTTAATTTAGTACCTACATCTAAAACGTCGGGATTATTCAATACCCCGACGTTTTTTTATGCCATGAAAGAAATACATGAAATGTATATGCAGCGTTGCCTAGAATTGGCGCGCTTGGGAGCAGGATTAGTTTCGCCAAACCCAATGGTGGGCGCAGTTATTGTGCATCAAGGTAAAATAATAGGTGAAGCTTGGCATCAACAATATGGATTGGCACATGCAGAAGTAAATGCCATTCAGCAGGTATTAGAACCTGCACTTTTGATTGAGTCAGATCTATATGTTAATTTAGAGCCTTGTGCGCATACAGGCAAAACTCCACCCTGTGCTGATCTCATTATAAAACATAAAATTAAGCGTGTAATCATTGGTATGTCTGATCCAAATCCATTAGTTGCAGGTAAAGGAATTGCATTACTTAAGGATGCAGGAATAGAGGTG
>CANHDN010000087.1 GCA_947459415.1 Bacteroidota bacterium | reverse complement strand
GGAAATATTACATGGCTGCTTCGTATCTGCGGCTTACTTCATCCCAATTGATAACATTCCAAAATGCGTTCATATAATCTGGTCTGCGGTTTTGGTAGTGAAGGTAATAGGCATGTTCCCAAACATCACAAGCCAAAATGGGTGTTCCTTGGCATTCAGCAATATCCATCAAAGGATTATCTTGGTTGGGTGTAGAGCAAACACATAAAGTTTTATCTGCTTTAACACATAACCAAGCCCAGCCAGATCCAAAACGAGTTGCGCCAGCTTTGTTGAAGTCTTCCTTAAATTTTTCCCAGCCACCTAATTGGGTGTTGATGGCATCCATTAATTTTCCGCTAGGCATGCCACCTTTGTTAGGTGCCAAAATACTCCAAAATAAGCTGTGGTTGTAATGACCGCCGCCATTATTACGAACCGCCATGGCATATTTGCTTATATTTTTACAAATATCTTCAATACTGTTATTTTCACCTTCTGTTCCCGCTAATGCTGCATTTAGGTTGGTAACATAAGCATTGTGGTGTTTGCTATGGTGGATTTCCATAGTGCGTGCATCAATATGAGGCTCTAATGCGGTGTACTCGTATGCGAGTTTTGGTAATTCAAATGCCATAATTATTTATTTTTTTAGAATTGCGAATATAACTAGAAACAGATTGTTTGGACGAAAGTTTTTTAAACTTATCTTAGTTTTTTAAAGAAATCTTTCAAGAGTTGTTCAGATTCTTGATTCATAATTCCGCTTATAATTTCTGTTTTTGGATGCAACAGGTTTTCAGCATGCATGGTGAAGCCTCTTTTTTTATCGCTTGAACCAAAGACAAGAATACTTGGTCTAGACCAAAAAATGGCTCCTGCACACATTAAACAAGGCTCTAAACTTACATATAAGGTGCAATCTGTAAGGTATTTTGCACCTAAATAATTGCATGCAGCGGTTATTGCTTGCATTTCTGCATGTGCTGTAACATCATGTAATTGTTCTGTTAAATTATGCCCTTTCCCAATGATAGCATTATTACAAACAACCACTGCTCCAACGGGAACTTCTCCTAAATCAAACGCCTTTTTGGCTTCTTTTAAAGCCTCTCTCATGAACCATTCGTGCGAAAATATTTCTTGCATGCTTCAAATTTCGATTTTAATTCTGACTTTTTAAATGCCTACTTTATGAAATAAATTTGTAATCTTGAAATAATAAAAAATACACCGATGAAAAAAAGAATAACACCTATTCTATTTGTATTCACAACTTTTATCATGGCAGCATGCACCAAGCCAACAGAACAAAAGCCCAATCAGACGCCTCTGCCAGAAGAAATTAATTTAGAACTTGGTGATCCGGTAGAAACCTTAGCCCCCAATACCAGCTATAAACCAGCATTTGTTGGTCAAACAAGAGTTGGTAGTTTACAGACCAAAACTAAGTATCAATTTAAAATATTGACCACTCAGCTGGCCAGTCCATGGGGAATTGCGTTACTCTCTAATGGTAAATTTTTGGTAAACGAAAAGGCTGGAAATATGCGCATCGTTTCAGGAGATGGTGCTATTAGTTCTGCCATCACTGGTATTCCAACAGTTAATTCATCTGGTCAAGGAGGTTTATTAGGTTTATTGGTGGATCCAAATTTTGGTTCGAACCGAATGGTATATTGGGCATATTCTGAAAACGCCACTGGAGGCACAACTACTGCCATTGCGAAAGGTCGTTTGTCGGATAATGAAACATCGATGGAAAATGTGCAAGTAATTTACAGAGCTAATTCTGCACATAACTCTGGCTTACATTATGGGGCACGCATCATCATGGATGCAAATAGAAATTTGCTCATTTGTTTTGGTGAAAGATCGAATATGTCTACTCGCCCTTTGGCTCAGAGTGTATCTAGTAGTTGGGGTAAAATTATTAGAATAGATACCGATGGGAAGGCGGCTCTGGGGAATCCAGTTTTCTCAGGCACGGGTGCCTTACCAGAGTTATTTAGTATGGGTCACAGAAACCCACAAGGACTGGCTATGCATCCAGAAAATGGAGAAATATGGCTCAGTGAGTTTGGTCCAAAAGGAGGAGACGAAATAAATTGGATAGAACCGGGGAAAAATTACGGATGGCCAACCATTACCTATGGAGTAGAATATAGTGGTTTGCCAATAGGAGCTGCCATCCAACAGAAGGAAGGCATGGAACAACCTGTTTATTATTGGGATCCTGTTATTTCGCCAAGTGGTATGGCGTTTTATAAGGGAAACAAAGTGCCAGAATGGAAGAATAATTTATTTGTATGCGCACTGAGTGGAACACATATTGCTCGTCTGCACATACACAAGCGTAAAGTAATGGGTGAGGAACGATTGTTAAAATCTGAAAATCAAAGATTCAGGGATATCACTCAAGGGATAGATGGTGCGCTTTATGCCATTACAGATAGTGGAAGGTTATATAAAATAGACGCAGAATAAGGTAGAAAACAAATTTTTTAGCTTCTGATACTTTCTTAACTTGCAGCCCCATTTAGATTTATTGGGAAAATATTATGTACAGAACAAATACATGTGGCGAATTAAGACTTGCTGATGCTGGCAAGCAAGTAATATTGTGTGGATGGTTGCAAAAGAGCAGAGATTTGGGTGGCATGACCTTTATAGACTTGCGCGATAGATATGGGCTAACCCAGCTTGCCTTTAACATGGAAATCAATGCTGAAATTTGCGAAAAGGCTCGTAAGTTAGGAAGAGAATATGTATTGCAAATTACTGGCTTAGTAAAAGAACGTGAAAACAAGAATTTGCAGATGCCTACTGGAGAAATTGAAATCAGTGTAACGGAGTTGATTGTTTTGAACGAGGCAAAAACACCTCCATTCACGATTGAAGATCATACAGATGGGGGCGATGATTTACGAATGAAATATCGTTATTTAGATTTAAGACGCTCGCCAGTTAGAAATAATATTTTGCTCAGGCATAAAATGGCTCAGCAAACAAGAAGTTATTTAGATGCGCAACATTTTACTGAAGTTGAGACACCCGTTTTAATAAAATCTACACCAGAGGGAGCTAGAGATTTTGTAGTGCCAAGTAGAATGAACCCAGGTCAGTTCTATGCTTTGCCTCAATCTCCACAAACTTTTAAGCAATTATTGATGGTGGCAGGTTTAGATCGTTATTATCAGATTGTAAAGTGTTTTAGAGATGAAGATTTAAGAGCGGATAGACAACCAGAGTTTACGCAAATAGATTGCGAAATGAGTTTTGTAGAGCAAGAAGATGTATTGAATATGTTTGAAGGCTTGGTGAAACATTTATTTTTATCTGTAAAAGGAATTTCGATAGACGCTGTGCCTCGCATGACTTATGCAAATGCCATGGAATATTATGGTTCAGATAAGCCAGATACGCGTTTTGATATGCGTTTTGTTGCGCTCAATAAACCAGAAAATAATTTGGTTTCGGGTAAAGGTTTTAAGGTATTTGATGAGGCTGAATTGGTAGTTGCTATTTGTGCAAAAGCTTGTGCCAACTATACACGTAAACAATTAGATGAATTAACTGACTTTGTAAAGCGTCCTCAAATTGGAGCTAGTGGTTTGGTATACGCACGCGTCAATGAGGATGGTACGGTTAAATCTAGTGTAGATAAATTTTATGATGAAGTTTCTCTTAAAAAATGGGCTGAAGCTTGCGGTGCAGCATCTAATGATTTGATTTTGATTTTGGCCGGAAATGCTCAAAAAACCAGGAAGGCGATGAATGAGCTTAGGTTAGAAATGGGAACACGTTTAGGTTTGAGAGATAAAGATAATTACGCTTGTTTATGGGTACTAGATTTTCCTTTGTTAGAATACAGCGAAGAAGAAAATAGGTACTTTGCCATGCACCACCCATTTACTGCGCCAAAACCGGAAGATATTTCCTTGTTACAATCAGGGCAAATGGGTTCGGTTCGAGCCAATGCTTATGATTTGGTTATAAATGGAGTTGAAGTGGGCGGAGGTTCTGTGCGTATTTTTAATAAAGAATTACAAGCTCAGATGTTTGAGGTTTTAGGCTTTACACCAGAAGAAGCTCAAAATCAATTTGGGTTTTTAATGAATGCTTTTGAGTTTGGAGCGCCTCCTCATGCTGGTATTGCTTTTGGTTTTGATAGGTTATGTTCATTGTTTGGAGGTGCGGAAAGCATTAGAGATTTTATAGCATTTCCAAAAAATAATTCTGGCAGAGATGTGATGATAGATGGACCAAGCGCCATAGACGAAAAGCAGCTTACCGAATTGCATATTGCACTAAAAAAATAAAAGGAACAGCTCGTTGAAAGCTTGTGGACTTTTTTCTAGGAATTTAGATTCTTTTAGAATGGGCTTTGAATGAGCATTATTGCTAAGAATTAGGTGTTTTAAAAATTAAAAGCATCCAAATACAATTGATTCTTAAGAAAGCATGCTTTGAAAAGTTGTAAAGTTGGGTTATTTTTATAAACTAAAATAAACGATTGATATGGCTTTAGACATCACAGGCAAAATTATTCAAATATTGCCAAGTACTACCGGAACCAGCAAAGCAGGAAAAGACTGGGTTAAACAAGAATTCATTGTGGAAACACAAGAAGCTTATCCTAAAAAGATTTGCGTAGGTTTAATGGGTGAAAAGGTTCAAGAATTAAAGAAATATGTACCCGGCAATGAGGTAAAAGTTTCCTTAAATATTGAGTCTCGTGAATACCAAGGGAAATGGTATACAAATATAAATGCTTGGCGCATAGAACCAGCTAGTGCCAGTGCTGCTGCTGCTGCAAGTCACTCGGGAGGATCAGATGAACCCATGAATCACGCTGAACCAGAGCATAACTATTCGCAAGAAACCAGTACAGACGATTTACCTTTCTAGAAGAAAACATTGGTACGCTATTTAAGCCATGCAGAAATAGACCAAGCCAAATGGGATCTCTGTATAGAGCAAGCTCCTAATGGATTGGTATATGCGTATAGTTGGTATTTAAATATTGCTTCGCCCAATTGGGAGGCTTTGATATTAGATGATTATCTTGCGGTGATGCCATTAACGGCTCACCGCAAGTATTTTATTCATTATTTGAGCCAGCCTTACTTTACCCAACAATTAGGTGTTTTTGCGAAGCATGGTTTATCTCAAGATTTATTGCAAAACTTCTTATTGGCAATTCCTAAAAAATTTAAGTTTATAGATATTCAGCTCAATGAGCAAAACCAGGTATTACATCCGAAGTTAAAATTGCGAAAAAGGCGGAATTATGTGCTAGACTTAGCTAAGTCTTACGAAAAAATTGCCAAAGAATATTCTACTCAAAATAAAAGAAATTTAAAGAAAGCCAAGAAGTTTGAATTGCAAATTCAGAGCATTGGAATTTCTGAAACAATATTGTTTTATAAGTTACATAAAGCAGTAAGCACTAAAGGTGTAAAAGAATCAGATTATGAGCGTTTGCAACAGCTCATGGATAAAGCAACAGAACAACAGAAAATATTATGCAAAGGCGTATTTGATAAATCTGGTGAATTGCTTGCTGCCGGAGCTTTTTTGGCTCATAAGAATCGAATTATTTTTTTGCTGGGAAATGGTTCTGAACTTGGCAGAGAAAAGGGGGCAATGACCTATTTGATGGATAATATTATTTTTTTATTTGCGGAACATCGCATGGTTTTAGATTTTGAAGGATCCGAAATAGAGGGCATTGCCAGGTTTTTTAAAAGTTTTGGTGCTGAAAAAAGAAACTATTATAGATTCAAGCGCAATCGCTTACCTTGGCTGATGCGATTATTTAAAAATTAGTATATGAAACTCGCTGCAATAGATATTGGTTCAAATGCTGTTCGTTTGCAAATAGTGAGGGTGAATGAGCCTGGCGCTGCTGAACGGTTTAAGAAATTAGAATTTGTACGAATTCCAATTCGTTTGGGCGATGATGCTTTTAAAGAGCAATGGATTAGTAAAGAGAAGCGCAAATTATTTACGCTTGCTATGACTTCATTTGAAGCATTACTACGTGCATTTGAAGTAGACCATTACATGGCTTGCGCAACAAGCGCCATGCGAGAAGCCAAAAATGGAAAGAAAATTATTAAAAAAATAGGAGATGAGTTGGGATTAAAGATTCATATTATTAGTGGGAAAAACGAAAGCGAACTGATATTAGCCTCTATCTTGCATATTTTTGAGCCCAATAAGAATTATTTAACCATTGATGTTGGCGGAGGTTCAACTGAAATGACCATCATTTCTAATCAGAAAGTTATTAATTCTGTATCTTTTGATATTGGCACTGTTCGCCTAAAGGATGGCGCTGTTTCTGGAAAAACCTGGCAAACATTAGAACATTGGGTTCAGCACAAAACGGCCGGATTAACAGATCTGGAAGCGGTTGTTACCAGTGGAACCATTAATAAAATTTTGGGATTATTACATCCAGAACAAATTCTAAAATCTATCACACGCACTGAACTTAAAGATTTTCATAGAAAGGTAAGTAAAATGTCTTTACAGGAGCGGGTAGAAAAGTATAAGTTAAATATGGATAGGGCAGATATTATTGATGTTTCGGCTGATATTTATTTACGGATATTAAATTGGGCCAATATCAAAACCATCTTGAGCCCAGATAATAGCGGACTGAAAGACGGGATGCTCCATGTATTATATCAGAAATTTCACCAAGCATAAAAAAACCATCAAATAACTTGGATGTGTGCCAAGCCATTTGATGGTTTTATAATTGTGTATGAACAAAAATTACTTTACGTTCATTAATTCTACATCAAAAATAAGTGTTGCATTTGGAGGAATAACCCCACCAGCTCCATTGGCACCATAACCTAACTCACTAGGAATAATGATGCGCATTTTATCTCCTACTTGCATGAGTGCAATCCCTTCTTCCCAACCTTTAATAACCATACCTTGACCTAAAGGGAAACTAATTGGTTCGCCTCTTTCTACAGAAGAATCAAAGGTTCTACCATCCATTAAATAACCGGTATAGTGCACATCAACGGTTTTTCCATTTTCTGCTTTTGCTCCGTCTCCTTTCTTCACAATAATGTATTTTAAACCGCTGGCAGTGCTCAAGGTGTCTTTGCCTTTCACATCAAATGGTACAGCTTTAACAGGTGTGCTAGCATCTAATACTTCAATATCAAAAATAAGTGTGCTATTTGCAGGTATAGGACCTTGATCTCTGCTTCCATAACCAAGATTGGCTGGTATGGTTAAGGTAGCTTTATCACCAATATTTAATAAGGCTAATCCTTCATCCCAACCTCTAATTACTTGGCCGCCTCCAACTTTAAAGCTAAAAGGTTGATTTCTATCTTTAGAGCTATCAAACTTAGTACCATTGGTTAGTTTTCCGGTGTAATGTACAGTTACCTTATCGCCAATTTCTACTTTTCGTCCTGAACCGATCTCAGTTACCTTGTATTTGAGTCCGGATGCTGTAGTGATTTCTTCGTTCAATTTAATATTTCTTTTAGGGTTATTTGATTCTTTTTTTGAAGTGCTTTTTTTGCTCTTAGCGGGCTTGTCTTGTGCCATGCTAGGAATAGTAAATGCTAAAGCTGTGGCAAATAATAAATACTTAATCATACTTAATTTATTTTAACTAGTTCTACATCAAAAACTAAACTTGAAAATGGTGGTATTGGTCCGCTTCCACGGGGTCCATAAGCAAGGGTCCAAGGAATAATTAATTGGTGTTTATCGCCTTCTTTCATTAACAAGAAGCCTTCATCCCAACCTGCAATTACTTGACCTACACCCACGGTAAAAGTAAAATCTGGTGTACCTTCTTTGGTTTCGTCGAACACGGTTCCATCTAACAAAGTTCCACGGTATTTAACAGTTACTTTATCTCCTTTTTTAACCGCTTTGCCTTTTCCAGCCTGCTTTACCACATAACGTAATCCTGTGTTTGTTTGTTTTACATCAATTAATCCACTTAAGAAGCTGTTGAGTGCAATAGAATCTTTTAATTCAAATTCTTTGTTTTGACCATCAATTTTTTCTTGCATTTCTTTTTGGTTATATATATCCAATAAGGTAGCATAGAAAGTAATCATATCGCCAGATTTTACGCCTGGTGGTAGACCTTCTCCAAAGTTACCGTAAAGGGTATCTGCAACAATTTTAAAGATAGCACTATCTCCTTTTTTCATGACAGCAAATACTTCTTTTAAGCTTGGTTCGCCAGCAGGAATGTAGTATGGTTTATTGTTTTTATATGAATCAAAAAGAGAAGAATCATTTTTTTCTAATACCCCTTTTAGGTGAATGTGCAGGTTGTCTCCTTCTGCAACCATTCGGGCATTTTCTTCAGTTTTTACAATTTTATATTGGGTTCCATTGGGGGTGGTTTCAAAATTGTTGCTACAAGCGCTCATTACTAAAATGGCTGCAAGTGCTAAAAGCGTGTTTTTCATTGTATGTTTTTTAATTTTTAATTGGTTAGATAATCTTTATAGGTGATAAGGGCTTCTTTAAATTTAATTTCTACCTGTTCTATGGCATCCATACTTTCTCCGCCAGCAGCGTTAAAGTGTCCGCCACCATTAAAGTATTTTCTGGCAAACTCATTTGCGGGGAAAGAATCTTTGGATCTAAATGACATTTTGCGAGCTACTTTTCTATCTATGATGAGTACTGAAAATTTGATCCCACTAATGGATAAACCATAATTTACCAATCCTTCACTGTCTCCAGTAATGATGTGATATTTTTTCAATTCATCTTCTGTTACAACAATAAGTGCCGTATTTAAATCTTTTAATATTTGAAGTTTTTGACTCAAACAGAACCCTATAAAGCGTGTTCTATTCTCTGAGTAATTATCGTAAATGGCCTCATATATTTTGTTTGATTGAGCACCTTTTTCAAGTAACATGGCCGCAACACGGTGGGTAGTAGCTGTAGTTGATGGGTGTTTAAATGAAGCGGTGTCAGTAACAATACCTGCATATAAACAGCTGGCAATTTCTTCGTCTATCAGGTCTACATCATTCATTAATTCTATAAACCAAAAAATAAGTTCTGCGGTAGAGCTGGCTTTGGTTGTCCAAAGTCTGAAGTCTTCGAACCCTTCTGGCTCCAAGTGATGATCTATGAGTACCTTTTGTGCCTGAGAATGTTGGACTAAATCTCCTAATTTATTGATACGTTTGAGCGCATTAAAATCTAGGCAAAAAATGAAATCGGCCTCAGCTACCAAATCCATACTTTTTTCTTCAAACTCTTCAAAATTGATAACCGTATGTTCATTTGGCATCCATTTTAAAAAATCACCGTAATCTGTTGGAGTAATTACTTGGGCTTCAATATCTTTCTTTAATAAATAATTATATAAGCCCAATGATGATCCTAAGGCATCTGCATCAGGTTTATGGTGTGTAGTTATAATTACCTTTGGTTTAACCGATGCTTCTAGGTGCGGTTTTATTTCAGAAATGTTATGTATATTTTTCAAAGTGGCCACAAATATCTATTAATGAATTGTTTTAATACCAATCTTTTTATTTTTTTTTATTTAACAAATAACTTTTGTAGGATTTAGCAATTTATTCCAAGAAGGATGTAATTTTGTAGGCCCAAATATAGAAAAAATGAGTAATATTACATTCACTATGATTAAACCAGATGCCGTTGCAAATGGTTACACTGGAAAAATTATCGACCAAATTTTAGAAGCAGGGTTTACCATTCAAGCCATGAAATATGTGCGTTTGTCTGAAGAAACTGCTGGTGCCTTCTACGATATTCACCGCGAACGTTCGTTTTTTAAGGAATTGGTTGATTTTATGACAAGCGGAACCATTGTTGCCGCTGTGTTGGTTAAAGATAATGCGGTAGCAGATTTCCGCACTTTAATTGGTGCTACAGATCCTGCAAAAGCTGAACCAGGAACCGTTCGTAATCGTTTTGCTAAATCTATTGAAGCCAATGCCATTCATGGTAGTGATAGCGATGCAAATGCAGCACACGAAGCATCATTTTTCTTTAGTGCGTTCGAAAGATTTTAATCTATCCTTTCCCAATAAAAAAGGGAGTTTGCGTAAGCAAACTCCCTTTTTTATTGGGATTAATGATCAGTTTTTACTTCACAATTTTAAATTCAACCCTACGATTT
>CANHDN010000086.1 GCA_947459415.1 Bacteroidota bacterium | reverse complement strand
ATCCTCTAAAATGATTGCTTGCTCTTCTTGTTCAAACACAATCTCTAATGCGTAATCAAAAATTTTGATTATTCCTTGGTGGCTTGGGGGTTGGATCCATATAGTATTTACTGTAGTTGTATAATATTTCACAGTAGATCTATTTTTTTCTATCATTAATGTCTCCCCCTCAGTTGCACCAATATCAGATACAACATACAACTTATCAGGTTTGAATTCAGCAATTTTCTCAAGAATTTCTACCAGAGAGTTGTCTTTTTTATAAATGAAAAGTACTACAGCCGATTTTACTTTATTATTCATTTATTTAACTTTGCTTATTTTTATTGTAAAATTATTGAAAGGTTCAACTTTTACCTCTTCAGTTTGCAACAAAGGTTCCAAGAATAAATTCACTGCATCCTTACAATTAAGTAAGTTAGTATAGTAATCATCAACTAAAATAACTCCACCAATAATTAAATTTTGATAAATTAATTTAAGCGAGTGAAGTGTTGGTTCGAAAAAATCCACATCAATACATGCAAATGAGATATTTTTTGGCATAGAATCCTGGGTTAATGTTAAGATATCTTGTTCGATAAAATTCACACCTTCTTTCAGTTCAAATTGCGCTAATAGCTTTTCAACCTCTAATTTGTAATTCTCAATGTTGCTTTGTATGCTGAAGAATGAAATAAAATCTCTGTCAGATGCATGACCTAACTTGTTTATTGGAATGGTAGAAAAGGTGTCATAAACATATAATTTATTGTTTAAATTAAGATCACGGATAAGTGTTTTAAAAAATAAGGTACAACCGCCTTTCCATGAACCAATTTGAACCCATTCTCCGGGTTTAATTATTACTGGTATTTCATCTAAACACTTTTCGAAAAAGTTTCGAGGAAGTAAGGTAAGATGATTAAGTGGCATTATTTGAGTTTTTAATTCCTCAAGGCTGTTTGATTGGGTATGGAATCTTTTTGGATTCAGGTAGTTTACACATTGACGAGAAAGACTTAACTTATTGTTTAAACGGTTAAATGTAACAAATTCACTTATCATTTCTGTTACTTTTACTTCTAGTAGTTGGTCAAATTTAAACGTTACGTCATGGTTTATAGAAATATCCCCTATGGAGGATGTTTGCAAATTTATATAAGAGCTAATTCTTGGAGTGTAAGATGATTCACAAGTACTTCCAATATTAGAAATTAGGTTCTTATTTGGAATAATAACATATCCATCATTCTTCCAAATGTCTAACATCCATTGAATGTCCCAAGAATCTCTATTGCCCATAGAAAGTGACCTAAATACAGATTCCCAAATTGCTGGCGGTTTATTATTAAATGGGGTTTTTATTGAGGAGTAATTCCACGTGTTGAATTCATGATTAAAATGATTCCATGCTCTGCTCCATGTTGCCCAACCCCAATTTGGCAATGAAAACTTTGAAAAATAATAATCTATGTTCTCTAACTCAAGCTCTTTTTCAATAAAATTAGTTCCGCTAATTTGCATTACATTTTTTTCATATTTATAATATTCTAGCATTGTTTCACAAAACTTAAAAAACGATAAGTTTGGTATGCAATCTTCTTCTAGAATAATAGCTTTTTCTCTTATTTTAAATACATGATCCAAGCCATTTAAAATGCTCCTAGATAAACCTATGTTTTGGTCTAAATAATTTCTGTGAACAATTACATCCCAATTTAAATTCTCTGTAAATTCTCTAGCTTTTTGGATATTTTCCTTTTCAGAATCATTGGCTGGTCCATCAGAAAATATAAATATTTCTTTAGGTTTTACCTTGCTAATTTCATTCATTAATAAATTAACTTGGTCTGGGCGTTTGTATATAAAAATTATTATTGGAGTATTCATCATTTATTATTTTATCCAATATGCCATATGTTCCCCTAATTCTATGATCGGGCTATTAATACTATTTTTCTTTCTGAATGCTAGTATCGCTTCCTTGCAATTTAAATTCCTTATATTATAATCACTAACTAGAATAATTCCGCCATCAACGATATTTGGGTAGAGTGTATCTAATGCCCCAATTGTTGAGTTATAAAAATCTAGATCTAGATGTAGTAAGCAGATTTTTTCAATAGTAACTTTTTTTAATGTTTCTGTAACATCTCCAATAATAAATTCAAATGTATTATTTGGTATGTTGAAGCTATCGATGAATAGTTTTACATCTTCAATAGTTGGGGGATATATAGTTAGTTTGGAAGCTTTCTGAAAGGTTTCAAGTTCTTTTGGAAACATGTTATTATTTATGAAATTATAGTTTCTTCCAAAATAATCTGCTAACCAATATCTCTCTATATTTTTGTCTTTGCCTTGATTTAATAATATCCAAAGTAAAACGGCAGAACCCCCTTTCCAAACGCCACATTCAACAACATCTCCTTTAAGTTTACGAGTATTTACTATATCGCAAATTTCAATAAAAAACTTAAGTTGACTTTCATGCAATAAAATATCATACTTGTTCCAATCTAAAAAAAGCTCCAAATCATTTTCAGTAATATTTTCTGGAATGAATCTAATTTTATTAATTTCTGAATACATATTAATAGGTTTGAATTTTTTTAATTATGTTTTCAATCGTTTCAATCGAAGCAGTATCAATCGTTTTAGAGTTAATAAAATAAATTGAATTGATATTAGATTTTGGATAGAACCCAGGGCAAACTGCAGTAAATTCATTTAGCCAAGGGTTCTTTGAGATGAATTCTTGAATTTCAGATCCTTTTTTTGTTAACTTATAATTTAATTCAAATTCTGGCAAATTGATAAGCATATTTATTTTTCTATATTCAAACTTATTAGTGCATAACTCAATTTCATGCGCTTTTTCTATAAATGGCTCGTTATAATAGGTTGCCAAGAATTTTTTTATTGGGTTATTTGAAATGTAGTATAGTTCTCTATTTTCAATCATTTTTTTATCAGTATTGAATGAAAAATACATCATTTTCCTATTATTAAAATATGGAATAGGGTTGTCTATTTTGGCATATTCTTTTATTTCTTTTAAATTTAAAAAATCAGTTAAAGACCCATTTTTTAAAAAGTATATGCCAGTTTTAAAATTGGTATTTTGCTCATTGAATTTAATTGAAAATGTATATCCTGCGCCACCTATTTTTGGATCGAATATGTTTAGTCTTAGTTGATAGCTATCTATAAGTAATTCAGAAGTTTCTATACCTAAAATATAGTTAATTTCTTCTAAACTAATTTCATATAGAAAAGTGAAGTAGAATTTGATTTCAGTTAAATTAGAATCTTTTAAATTTATACCAAAATAACTTTTATAAGGTTTGTTTCTATGAATTCTAATTTTATCAATTCTTGAATAAAATTCCTTAAAATGATCTAAATTTAATAGATATTTTAGCCATTCAATTTTATTTTGCATATCTATCATTAGCTTCAATTTTTCCTCCATCCAATTTGGTACTTTCCAAGTCTAATGGGCTCAATTTTTGCACCTGAATCATTTATAAATTGATCTACCATTTGTTTGCAAAGTGTAGAATTTAAATAATAATCATCTATTACCACCCACGCACCTTTAGTTAACATTGGATAAAAATAGTTCAATGAAAAATACGTAGAATTCCCAAAATCAACATCTATGTGAAGGAAACAGATTTGTTGATTATTAGGAAATTCAGTAGATGTTTTTTCAATATATCCTTCAATGATTTCTGTATTTTTTTCTAGTTTACATAAAGTAAATAGGTTTCTGATATCCTGCGCTGTTGGTTGTTTTACCTTACATAAATACTGTTCAAACCAAATGAGTGATTCTTGTTCTATTTTTTCTGTTATTGTCTCTTTGTTAAAACCATTAAATGAATCGAAAAGCCACCATTTTTTTTCTCCTAAGTTTAGTTGTTCAAAGACTGATTTCATATACAGAGATCCACCACCACGGTATATTCCAATATTAACTACATCCCCCTTAATGTTTTCATCAGATATTGATTTCGCAATTTTATCAAATTCCTTAAAATACATCTGTTCTATGAATGTTAACTTAGTTTTTTCAAAAACTAAATCTTCAAATTCCTTCAAAGTTTTAACTTCTAAAGGGGCTTCAATAAACCTCAATATTTCGCTGGGATCATTAGATTTCATGAATTTTCTGTTATCAATTTTTGATTCCATTCAAATTTGGGTAATAGTGCACCTTTTATATTTAAGTTACTTAAATCTATTTCGATATTATTTCTTTTATAAGTTGGTTTGAATTTCATTAAGTCTTTCATGCTAAAAAGCACTTCAATTGATTTTTCATTCAACAAATTTTCTGTTGATAGGAGTGAATTTGAATAGTTAATGGATTTATTTAAGTCTTTTAAAAACCAAAGATGAATGGTATACACTTGGGAATTAAAAAAATGCGAAGGTATTTTACATTCGGTTTCTATCATTCCATCACTTGTAAGTTCAGAAAATGTATCTCCAACAAATGGGCTTGAAGTAAGAATAATTTCATCATTTATATTGGATATACTCATTAAGATGTCAACTGAATACCCCGTCTTTTTTTTAATATATTTTATTTTGAAATTAAATGGCAGGTCTGTTACAAAGTATGGTTTACTATTTAATTCTTGTTGTAAAGAAATTTCTTTTATTTCAAGTTCTTTACTATTTGATACATTTGTAAATTTATTAATTGTACAATTGTAGGTATATATTTCACCTTGATTCTGTTTAATGACTATTTGTTCTAAATATTTTCCTATGCTTATTTTTCCTTCAGGTATCAATTTCCCACTTTCTAGGAAAAAGTGTGATGAGAATGATTCTAATTCTTTGATATGGTGACTTACTAATAGTATTGTTTTGCCTGAATCAATTAAATGTTGGACTATTTTTTTGGAGTTATTTTTAAAATCAGCATCTCCAACACTCATCACTTCATCAAATAGATAAATATCGAAATCTAAATGTGCCAGTATACTAAAGGCAAGCCTCAGGTACATGCCATTTGAATAATTTTTTACTGGCTCATTAATAAATTTACCTATTCCACTAAAATCAACTATTTGATCATACTTTGATTTAATTTCTTTTCGATTAAATCCTAAAAGTTGTGCATTTAAATATACATTCTCTTTACCGCTTAATTCAGGGTGAAAGCCTGCTCCAATATCAAGTATACTTGCTACTCTTCCAAATATTTCAACCCGACCACTCGTTGGTTTCGTTACGCCAGACAGAATTTTTAATAAGGTACTTTTCCCACTGCCATTTGGACCAATAATTCCAACTGATTCACCCTTTTTTATCTCTAATGAAATATCTTTTAAAGCCCAATGTTCAGAAGATTCTATTCCATGAGCATCCTTTACTGGATAGTTTAAGGTATATTTTTTTGATACCTCTGTAATTTTAATTGCTATGGAATCGCTCATACGTAATCGCTAAATTTGCTTTCATTTCTATTATAAAAGTACATGCCTACTGCGCATCCAAGCATAACTATTCCAGCATTTATCAACCATATATAATTGAATATACCATAGTCAAATAGCATCCACCTCCACATCTCAATTACATTGGCTATGGGATTTAGTTCAATGATATATTTGATAGTGTCAGGGAAAATATTTTTAGCAAAAAATACAGGAGTTAGCCATATTCCAAAGGTGACGAAATAAGGTAATAAATGAAATAAATCACGTTTTTTGTAGGCAAATACAGCAATCCAGAATACAGGTAACAAGGCACATAATGTATTAAAAATGATTACTAATGGGAATGCCAAGATGTTCCAAGATATGTTTATTTGATAATAAAGTAACAGTGGAATAAGTAAAATAGTACTTAACAATAGTTCAACCAATGCAACTATCACTTTTGAAAATGGAAGAATACTTTTAGGGAAATAAATTTTTTTGATGGTATTGCCAGAATCTTGTATGCTGCTTGATCCTTGATAAATGATATATGAAAAAAAATTCCATCCCAATAATCCACTTAACACATATATAGAGAAAGGTAATTTTTCTGTTTTCCATTGAAGCAAATAACCAAAGAAAAATGTATACATAATGAGCGCAGTAAGTGGCTGTAAAATACTCCATGCCATGCCTAAAAATGTTTGGGCATATTTAACTTTTAAGTCTCTCATGGCAAATACCCATATCAATGATTTATAATCCCATATTTTTTTAAAATATGTTTGAAAATCATCTGGTTCTGGAGATATAATTTTTACTGATTTTTCAGGCATTATTTGTACTGAGTTCTTTCAAAGGTAATAATTGCTTACCATATCTAATAAACTTAATTAAGACATTCTTTTCTTGTATTTTTTTATTTTTTCTTTAAAATTAGGCATATTATTGAGTAAATTTTATTCTTTGATTAGGCTAGCACATATTATAAATCCTGTAAAGGCAAGGGAGGGTGTTGATTTATTCAAAACCCAAGCAATTACCTTTAAAAGTATTGCTCAAGCAAAGGCTTTTACCTCCTATAACATTCAGGTTAGTTTATTTGCTACCTGCTTTGAAAATGAGGTAGAAATTGTGCCTGATTATTTCACTTTATTAAGTTTCCTTGAGCACAATATACGTGATATTTTTAAAGGAAATAATTTTCCTCAATTGCCATTCATTGATGAAATTTTTAATAAAGTTAAAGAAGTTGATGCCGATTATATTATTTATACCAATGCTGATATTGCGTTGATGCCATATTTTTATGAGGCGGTAGCCTTCTATATTTCCAAAGGACATGATGCAATAAGTGTTAATAGGCGTAGGTTAACTTACACTCATATGAGCGAGCTTTCTTTACCAATTTTATATTCCGATATAGGCTTATCTCATCCTGGATTTGATTGTTTTATATTTAAAAAGGAATTGTTGAACAATTTTGTTTTAGGTAAGTTATGTCTTGGAATTCCATTTGTAGAGGTTGCTCTGCTGCATAACATGGCTGCTTTTTCTAGTAATCCCTTGTATTTGACAAAAGAGCATCTTACCTTTCATATTGGTGCAGAGGTAATGCCATCTCGCAATAAAATACTTTATACCTACAATAGAAATTTGTTTTTTAAAACAATTTATCCTGTTTTAAAGCCAATGCTCAGTCTTCAAAAATTACCTTATTATGCATTGCCTATGCATAAACGTGCTCTTAAATGGTTGTTAAACCCCAGTTTATTTACCTTTAATTACTTACGTTTGGAAAGGCTAAATGTGTTTAAAAAAATGAAATATTTGATGGATGAGATACGATGGCGTATGCTAGAGCGATAGTCTGTAAACTAGATATAAAAACTTAATTCTTGAAGTTGAGCCCTTAATGTAAGGTAGGTTTCAGCAGTAAGAATATACCTATTAAATTCACTATTTAATACTTGATCGAATTTAAATCCTAATTGCTGATTGTAGGTTATTGCAGCAGCATTTGTCGTTTTCACCTTAGCGGAGAGATATTTCAAATGTAGGGTGTTGAAGGCTAAATCTAATAATTGTAGTGAGGCAGCTAAGCTGATACCTATACCTGTAAATTCTTTTTTAGCAATAAATAAACCGCAGTTTGCAATATTATTTAATGCATCAATTTGGTTGATTTGAGTTAAACCAATATTTTTCTGTTTGAACTGAATGATAAAGTAATAATCTGTCTTAGGATTAAGCGAATGAAACCAATTAAGCTGTTGTTCGGTAGATATGAGTGAAGTATACTCCATCTGATTTCTAATTTCGTCTGCATTTCTCCAATTACGAAGCATTTCTAAGTGCTCTTCACCGAGAGGTATTAACTCAACTTTAGACGTCATTTTTGATTTCCTTTTCAATGATCACGCCATCTAACCTTTGTAAATGTTCCCACATTCGCCTGATATATTCTCCAATAATGCCGAGTGAAAATAAAATAAGTCCGGTGCTGAAGAATATGGATACAATGATGGAGGTGTAACCAATCACAGCATCAAACATCAATTTTTTGAAAATGTAATAGGTGCCCACAAAGAAAAAAATGATCGATATGAGAAGTCCGGCTCTGCTTATTAACCTTAAAGGAAATGAAGAATGCAACAGAATAATGCTCAATGCCATATTAATGAGCTTAAACCAGGAATAGCCAGACTTGCCTATTGTTCTTTTGTTATGGGTAACAGGAATGGTATCAACATTCCCTGCAGATAAAAGTAAAATATCATCCAGGAAAAATACTTTTTGTGCATGAATAGGTAATAATTGCAATACCTGTCTTTTCATGATTCTTAAAGAAGTTACCATCGAAAATTTCCGTCCTTCTTTATGCAATACCCATTGCAGTAAACGGGTTCCAATATTTCTTAATGTAGAATGTTTTTTAATTTCATAATTGCCATAGACTAAATCATTGTTGCTTTCAATGATATAATTGAATAGTAATCCAATATCTGCAGGATTATGCTGTAAATCATCATCCATTGTGGCAACATATTCACCTTTGCTATATTTCATGCCTATTGCAGTAGCGGTGTGTTGTCCATAATTTTTAGCAAGTGAAATATATTGGTAAGTCACCTTAGCCTCAGCCAATGCTTTCAATAGGACTTTTTCTGATTGATCTGGGCTATGATCATTTACCAAAATGAGCTCTACAGCATAATCCAGTTCTTTCATCCAAGCGCTAACCTGATTAATAAGTTCCGGAATAATAGTTTCGGAACGATAAATTGGTATGATTAAACTAAGCCTTATTCCCATTCTTCTGTGCAAGTATATAAATTATTTTCTATTGTTAATAGGGCAGAGGCAATAGAAAATCCCACTCCAAATCCGCACAATACAATTTTCTGGGGCACCACAGGATGTCTTTGTCTAATAAATTCATTTATTGTAATTGGAATGCTGGCAGAAGAAGTATTACCGAATAAACTTAATGTTTCTGGTGCTTTATCCAATGGTATTTGAAGTTGTTTGCAAAGGGTATTATTGATGAGTTTATTAGCCTGATGAAAGATAAACGAATCAATACATTCAATAGGAGTTGCAGCAAATTTTAGGAGTGCCTTTACATGTGTTGGCACATAATTTATTGAATAATGGAATACATCAATTCCATTTAATTTCATGAAAACTTTATCACCAATAGCTTCAGTATATATTGCATCTTTCCCTGCTCCATGGGTTGAGGTATTAAAGTACATCTCAGATTGATTGTGAATTTGGTGAATGGCTGTTACAGAAATACCATCAGAGAAAATAGGCTGTGTGCTGGTATCATCTGGTGCAATGAGTAAGCTAGATAAATCACCACAGCATAAAATGGCTCTGCAATTAGGTTTGGCGATAGATTGAATGAGTGCCATTATGGTTTGCAAACCATATACATAGCCAGAGCAACCGAGGTTAATATCAAAACATAGGGTTTCTGTGCTCAGATTATGTTTTGCTTGTAATTTACACGATAATGCAGGTATTGAAGCTTTGGCATTTTGAGTAACACATAGTAAAATATCTATGCTATTGGGATTCCATTCCAATTCTTTAAGAAGTTTATCCATGCCAAAACTAAAATATTTTTCTATTTCATTTTGTTTTGCTTTCCTTCTTTGGTTGATGCCTGTTACTGTTATGAGTTGTTCTCGTTGACTTGGGTCTAACCTTTCAATGTTTTCGTTACAAAGGATTTGTTTAGGAATTACATTTACTATTCCAGCTAGGGCATATCCATTGAGCTTGCTAAATGCCATGCTGCTTAGAAATTATCTGTTCAAATAATTCTTGGAGGGTATTGTGTTTAGAGAGCTCTGCAGAAGATAGTAAAACCCCAGTTTCATGATGAATACGAGCCAAATACAAAAGAGCATTGAGGGAACTCCAGGTAGCTAAATTCTTAAAATTCACTTCTTCATGTAATATTTCAATCGGTACATTCAGTTCTTGAGACGTGAAGTCTAAAAACGCATGTTTGTTAAGTGCCGCCATTATTGCTATTTAGCTGATTATAAAATATAAATGAATTGTTAAATTTTAAAATTAATACTTTTAATGTATTGCAATAATAAAATAAATAAGTATGTTTACATAATATTTCTCTCGGTAAACATAATAAAAATTGTATGATACTACTCAGAAAGTTTGACATTTTAAAGCATTTTGTTTTGACTGTTATTCTATCCATTTTT
>CANHDN010000085.1 GCA_947459415.1 Bacteroidota bacterium | reverse complement strand
GCTTATCCGATGCTGGGTATCAATTCCACTACTACCGGTTAACTAAAGAGAATGAGATTTTATGGGGAGGTTATGATGCTATTTATAATTACAAAGGCAAGGTGCGGCAGGAGTATGAAGCCAGGCCTGAAACCTATGCAAAATTAGCTACAAACTTCTTTAAAACCTTCCCGCAATTAGCTGGTATTAAATTTACACATGGTTGGGGTGGGGCGATTGATACCTGTTCTAGATTTTCCCCATTTTGGGGAACAGATTTTAATAACAAGGTTGCCTACGTTCTTGGTTACACCGGCCTTGGAGTTGCCTCCACCAGATTTGGCGGCTCAACCATGCTTGATCTACTAGATGAAATAGAAAATGAAGCAACCTCGCTTCAGATGGTTAAGCACAAACCAATTCCATTTCCACCAGAGCCATTTAGATTTTTATTTATTCGCCTAACTCAATGGTCAATAACTAGAGCAGATCAAAACAAGGGCAAGCGAAATCTATGGCTACTCTTTCTTGACAAAATCGGAGTTGGATTTGATTCATAATGCAGTCAAAATTGCTAAACATGTTGCTTAAGTCTGAAATTATAAACTTTAAATACCTATTGATAAATCACTAACTTAAGACATTATTTATGAAAACTCCTAATAACATAAGTGAATTGTCGTAAACTTGATATCGTCAAATTTTTAACTGTGCCCGAATTTCTATACATATTCTTTGTGTTTTTTAGCCTTGTGCGGTATGTTTCTAGAGTGCAAACTTGTGAAAAAATATACGTTATCGTGGACTTTACTGCTACTCGTAAGTATTTTCACCAATACCCACTAATTACAAAGATTTCGCGCTTTTTATTAGATAATGGATTTAAGCCCCATATTTTACTTCCCGTCACAGCCGAACGAAAAGATATTGAACTAACTCATGCTACAGTCGACTTCATCTTAGATTCGGGTTATAGCAGTCGAAACTATAAAATAGTTAGACATTCGATACATAAATTATTAACAGTTCTTGAGAATCAAAATGTATTTATTAAATATTTAAAAAAAATTTTAATCAAACGATATATTAGGTCTGCATTATGTTTTTTTCAAAAATTAGATGAATCAAAAAACAAAAATATTGTCTTCCCTACTTTAGATCCCTTAAGTTTACAGCTAGCTAAACAAGTTTCAGAATTTTCAAATATGAAAAACTTTTTCTTCTACTTTAGAGTTATAGGTTCTGAATCTAGAGGCCCACTATCTTCAAATTTGGAGTTACAGACTTTAAGGAAATTAGCATCAGATTTCCCAAGCAAGATTAAAATTGGTGTTGAAACTAATGGTTATCGTACCTATTTAGAAAATCTGGGCTTTGATTCGGACATGATTTTTTGGTCTCCATGGCCTAGTTGTATCGATTTTGAAAATCCTAGAGTAAGTAATCGTAGATTCACTATTGGTTTTCTTGGTTGTGCCAAACAACGCAAGGGTTTTGATTTAATCCCAACTATACTTAATCAACTCAAAGGTGAAAGCTTAAATTTTCAAGTATTAATTCAAGAGGCTAATTTTCCTTGGGCGAACTATCCAAATACAAAAGAGTCTATTGAATTAATTATGGGTGAGAAAGTTACATTTTTATCGGGAGACTTGAATATTTCTGAATTACAAAACTACATATCTCATTGTAATTTAATGATTCTTCCTTATGATGCTGGTTCCTATTCCATAAATGCATCAGGTGTTTTGTACCATGCGTCTGATCTAAATGTACCTGTTTTAACCGCTAAGGGAGTAGGATTTGAATCTGAAATAATTGATTTTAGCTTAGGTGGAGTTTATGACAAATTAGATAAAATTCCAGCTCTGCTCCAAAAGTTACAAACTATGGAGTTTGGTTTTGCTAAGTATAATTCTCAAAGAAATTTAGCTACACACCAATTCTTTTTAGATTAAATAAGTAGAAGTTTTTATAGTTTAATTCAGAATTTTTTAGAACTTGCTAGACTAATCGTGACGAATTATTTTATTATGATAGGATTTTGTCATGGGTGCAAATTCGAAGAATCTTATAACTTCTCGGATTGATCAAACTATAATCATAGGGTTAATTGCGCAAAACTCAATTGGTCGAAGAGTAAATTTGACGGATGTCACTGATATTTTGCAAGTAGCTTTTGTGAATTTAACTAGTAGCGATTTAGTCACTGCGCATTCACATTTGAAGATAGCTCGGAATACTATAGGAACTCATGAAGTTTGGATTGTTTTAAGGGGAAAGGCCATAGTTTATTTTTATGACCTAGATGGATCACTTATTACAGGAGCTAAGATCGCTAAAGGTGACGTTGTTATTCTGATTGAAGGTGGGCATTCCTTGCAATCTAAGTCTCGAAGGTTTTCAATGATTGAAGTTAAGAATGGTCCATACCTAGGGAGGCTTTATGATTCAATATCAATCCCTCAATAATTCTTTAATTTCTGGCAGTCCCGTTTTCCCGATAATTGATTTAGGGTTACACGGTTTCGCAGACACTTTTTATCCAAAGAATCTTTCAACGATCGCCTCTCGGACTGCCCCACTGATTTGCTGTTTGGATAAAGGTACAGGCCTTGTACAGCTACAGAATGTTACAGTGGCTGAAGAAAGATATAACCTTATTGATTATTCATATACTTCCTCAAATTCCCAAGTGTCCCGAAGGCATTGGCAGGAGTTTTTCCAATCGGTGTCTAGAAAAATTCCCATCAAGCATGGAAGAATTCTTGAAATAGGGTCGAATGACGGTTATCTATTGAGTCTTTTCAAAAAAGGAGCAACTCAAATCATTGGTATAGATGCAAGTGAAACTGTAGTACTAGAAGCGAATTCAAGAGGAATTGAGACAATTCATGGAATTTTTGGCGAGTCAGATGAATTGAATATTACATTGAAAGAAAAGATTAGTGAATTCGATTTAATCATAGCAAATAATGTATTAAATCATTCAAATAATCCCCTAAAATTTATAAAAGATATTAGTTGCTTTCTCAAACGTGATGGTATATTCGTGTTTGAGGTGCCTTATTGGTATAGCACCATTTCAAGTTTTAGGTTTGATCAAATTTACTTAGAACATATTACTTATTTCACTGTTGAATCTCTCGAACATTTCTTAAAAACAGCAGGCCTGTTTATATATGAAGTTGAATTAGTTGACTACCATGGAGGATCACTAAGAGTTCATGCAGGATTTAGTGACCGCTTCTCAAAAAGTAAAGATGATTTCTTGGCTTTAGAGAGAAAGATAGGCCTAAAAGATGAGAATACATACATTGTATACATGAACAAGGTAAATGAAATTAAGAACAGATTCATCCTAAATTTGAACCAGTATAAAAAGGCTAAGCCATTTTCAAAAATTTTTGGAGTTGGGGCTGCCGCTAAAGCAAATACTTTGTTAACTTACTTCGGTCTAACTAACCAAGATATACACTTCATCATAGACGCTTCTCCTTTGAAACAAGGTAAAATTACGCCTGTTAGTCTCATCCCGATCGAAAAAGATGAAATAATATCGGATTTATCCAGTGGTTTAGGAATTGTCTTGGCTTGGAATTTAAATATTCAACTAAAGAAAAAATTAATTGAGATAAACAAAAATATTGAGTTTCTAGATATCCTATAACCTTCCCATGATACACTCATGGTATGCAGAAAACAGCATTTATTACTGGGATTACAGGACAAGATGGAAGCTACTTATCTGAGTATTTGTTAAGTTTGAATTACAAAGTCACAGGTCTCGTTAGGCGGAATTCTGTAGCGGAAAACCAAGATTATAGACTCTTGAATATTAACGGTATAGAAGTAATGTATGGAGATATTTTAGATCAATCTTCTTTGCTTAACGCACTTAATAAGTTTAAGCCAGATGAAGTCTATAATCTAGCCGCTCAGTCTCACGTTAGAATAAGTTCAGAGATTCCTTACTTTACAAGTCAGGTAAATGCAATAGGAGCTCTAAATATGCTTGAGGCTATAAGGGTGTCGTGCCCGGGGGTTCGTTACTACCAAGCCTCATCTTCTGAAATGTTTGGTCAAAATATTGATAACGATGGTTTTCAGCGTGAAACAACTAAAATGAATCCTGTAAGCCCTTACGGGTGTGCAAAGTTATTCGCATTCAATATGACCTGCCACTATAGAAATGCTTATGGACTTAATGCGGCAAATGGGATCTTATTCAATCACGAATCGCCCAGAAGGGGTTCAAATTTTGTTACGAATAAAATAGTTAAGGCAGCAGTTTTGATTAAGAAAGGTAAGTTAAACAAACTTGAACTAGGAAATTTGGACTCGTTTAGGGATTGGGGTCATTCATACGATTATGTTAGGGCCATGCATCTAATTAATAATGCTCCCGTTGTTTCAGATTTTGTAGTCGCCACAGGTGAATCACATTCCGTAAGAGAATTTTGCGCGTACGTATTTAAAAAACTAGAATTAGACTATAAAGATTATGTCACTCAAAATCCAAAGTATATGCGCCCTGAAGAATTAAAAGTACTGAGGGGAGATTCAAGAAAAATTAGGCAAGAATTGGGTTGGATTCCCAATTATAATTTTGAGGCGTTATTGGATGAATTGGTTGATTATTGGCTTTCTAAATTGTGACATCTGTTAATGTCAGTTAGGGTCTTATTAGTTGGGGCTAGTGGATTTATAGGATCATCAATAAATTTATATCTAAAACGAGATGACTTTACTGTTATACCTACATCTAGAACTATTGTTGGCAAAGAAAGCAGTTATGTAAAACTTGACGTTTTTAAGGAGAATACCTGGGATGTATTAGGGGTGTTAAAACCGGACGTAGTTGTTTGTACTGCATGGGAAACTACACACAATATCTACTGGCAAAGCAAAACCAATTTTGAGTACATGGAAGCGATCAAGTCTTTTTCCATTAAATGTTTCAAAAGTGGCGTAAAAAAATTCATAGGCATAGGAAGTATGAGCGAATATGGTTTCTCGCCAGGTAAATGTAACTCTCAAACTACTCTAGTTAATCCTCAAGATCGTTATTCGGAAGCTAAGGTTTTGACTTCACTTGCACTAAAAAAAACAGCTAATGAATTTGGACGGGAAGCTAATTGGATTCGACTCTTTCAACCTTACGGCCCTCGAGAGAGTGGCGAGAGACTCATACCATCATTGTTTATGAATATGACGCGGAACCTTCCAATAAGTATAAGATTTCCAGAACACAAACTTGATTTTACTTTTACAGAAGACATATCTAGATCAATTAGTAGAATCATTAAAGAGTACTTCGAATTTTCTATAAATTTAGGAACTGGAACAGCTACTAGCGTGAAGGAGTTGACCTTACTTCTAGCCGATTTATACAATTATCCGACTTCTAAAATCAATTTCTGTACTCCGGATCAGAGTAAAAATAGGCTTATATATGTTGATCCAGAGTCAATAATATTTCAAAATGGACTGCGTCCAGAAGTAAATATTTTGAATGGCCTAAAATTCTTAAAATTCAAAAATAAATGATAGTCAATAGCATGTGTTAAAATATAAAAATGACCTATTCGAACACGTATAATACCCTAGATGCCAAAATTTAAAATTGTTGATGTTGGCGCATCGTTTGGAGAATTTACCGAGCATGCGCTCATTACTATAAAAGACTCCCGTGTCTACGCTATAGAACCAAATCTTGATATTCTTGCTCGAGGACTACAATCAATTCAACTTAACTTTAAGGAACGCGTTTCGATTCATCCTTTTGCATTAGCTGAGTCGAATGGGCTACAGCCATTTTTTGGTTCGAGCCAAATAAATGGACAAATCGGAAGCTTAAAAAAATTCAACCCGAAAAAAAAATGGAATCTATATCTACAAGAAACCCTAAAAAAACACGAACTAAAGAATTCAATTTTAGTTGAGACAAAAACAGTTAAAGATTTTCTGATAGATACAAAATTGAAGAAAATTGACTTTTTGAAGATTGACGCACAAGGTTACGATATTGAGCTACTCGAAGAATTTCTAAAAAATAGCAACGTCAAATGCATGGTGTTGGAAGTTAATACTACTGAAATTGAAGAAGAAAATATATATAAGAGTAATAATAATTTGAATTCTCTAGTAGCGATTATGTATAAATTTAAATTAAAGATAATTAAAATTGTTCCTCATCATGATTTCACAGAGCTCAATGTATTTTTAGCGAAAGATTGTCAAGAAGGTTTAAAAATTTTGGAGCGCCTGAAAATGAGTGACTGTCCTTCCTTTAGTCGTTTATGGAGCGTGACTGTGAAAAGTAATTTAGATTCGGCTAATAAAATTACGTTTATTGATCTTTTAAACAAAATCACTAGGTTTATTTTTCATCCTGTAAAAAACTCAAGAAGAATTATAAGAATTCTAATTAACAATTAATTTGACTTAATGTTGAATGTTTTCGTATCCACTAGCAGACATACTAATAAATATTAAGTTATTTAATTTATTTGAAAAGTATCTCCAATGCATCGCATAAGAACAATACTTACAAATAGAGAGTTATAAGAACTTCCTGTGTTTGAATTTAGCCTAAATAGTTCTTTAAAAAGTTTTATACTTCTCGCATTTAAGTTAAATGTTTCGTTGGGGCGGTAATCTCTATTATGTTTATTAGTATTACATTTAAATGCTTTATTCTGAAGCTCAAAATCCGCGCAGTACTCATTTGTATAACTATGACGTATGTACAAAGCTGATAAACCAAGATCATTAATGCAAAGTATCTGTAAAAGCCATAATCTAGGTTTTATTCCTCAATAGTAAATCATAAATTTGCTTCGAGAATGGTTTAATACTGAGAATCGGATACTCTTTTAACTAGAATTGTTTGACTGAAATTTTCTTGAAGTATCGGTTGGAGCAATTTCAAAAAGACAAAAACAAGTGTATATGCAGAAAACCCTACTAGAAATTTGAAGGCCCTTCCTAAACTACGCTCTTTTCTATATTGTTTAATTAGATGTAATTGTCCAAGTTCATATAATAAATTCGGAGGCTCAAAATAAATTGATTGTATTTCAAGCGATTCGCTTTCGAGAAAATTAGTCAAATTGTTTTTGGAAAAATTGTAAATATGTTCCGGAGGGGTAAGTGAAGACCAGGGTAGTCGCAAAACTATCGATAGCTTATATGTAATCTTTGACCAATATGAACTTAAATTAGGAGTTCTTATAAGTATTAAGCCATTTTGATTCAGAAGTTGAGTTGCTTGCCTGATAAATAGTCTTGGGTTGGTCACGTGCTCAATTACATCAGCCATATTAATTAGATCAAATTTTTGATTTGAAACAATCTCTTTTGAAAAGAATCCATGACGTACGTCAAGACCTAACCCTTTGCAATATTGCCAAGCAGATGTGTTGGGTTCAATACCAATCGCACTTTTTACTCGCCCAATTTTCTTCATCGCCAGAAGAAAATTTCCATTTCTTGACCCGATATCTAATACACTTTCAATTTTGAAAGAGTTTATTAAGTTAATTGAAAAAGAAATGTTTTTGTTCATTTTTATACCTGCATGGAATTGTCGTATAGGTAAGTCATCTATACAGACATTTGGGTAACTTGAATAGACTTTATCCAAATTACTGGGCACGGGAACAACGAATATAAACAAGCATTTGTCATTCATGCAGATATTGTGTTTAAACCCATCCTTCAGAACAAGAAATTTACTTTTACTGCCACAAATCATGCAGTTTGGGAATAAACTATTTGCTAACTCCATAAAAATCTAACTAGGTTCATGCACTAAGCACCAATAATTTTATTAATTTGGCCTTGACGAGTCACTTCAAAATTTTTGAATAATTCAGCATGAATGTAAATATACCACAGTACTTGAGAGTATTTTATCGAAGAACTAACATTTAAGGCTTCAAAAAATTGTTGTCGCTTCGGTCAATAGCGGTGAAGAAGCCAACGTATTGCAAACTATTTTAGGCTATTTAGTGGGTTGGTAATAAAATTTCTACATAGGACTTATACACTTGTGATCCAAAGTCCCACCAAGTCATGCCAAGTTCTTTTAGAGACTCAACCCTTTGCATTTTGTTTCTTCTGGGGTTCGCGAGACAAGATAAAATTGAACTTTGAATGTCCTGAGAATCAAGCATATTACAAGTCATTAATCCATCGTGTTTAGATAAATACTGGCTGGCAGGTGTGCCCTTATGGACCAACAATATTGCGCCTTCTGAAAAAGCTTCAAAGGCAGGTATGCCAAATCCTTCATTTAAACTTGGGTGAATTACTAATTTTACATTAGAAAATAAATACTTTAGTTGAGCATCTTCTACATACTCTAAAATAGATAATTTTCTTCCTCCGGAAATAAAAGAATCGACAGATTTTTTGACTAGATTTTTACCAAGCAAGTTTGATTTACCCAACAAGATTATAGGGGTATTAGCCAAAACCTCATTAGTTGAAGTTCTTATTGAATCAAGTACTGTGTGGACATTTTTATACTTTTGCCATCTCCCAATAATTAAAATTGAATCCTTCACGGAGTCTAAGCCATTGACTGGTTTTTCGGGTAAGCCCCATAAATTATCAACCCCTGGAGTAATTACCGTAATTCTTGATATTGGAATTCTGTAATATGTACATATCTCCTGCCTTCCAAATTCAGATACTGCGTAGATTGCATTTAGTTTCTTCCACTGAATTTTCATCAAAATATTATAAACATGCCGGGACAAAATGAATTTATCAGGCGGTACGGAAATTTCTCCACCAGCATGGAATATGCAAACAAATTTCTTTGCTGGAAACAACCAAAAAAGGGGATAAAGTCTCGGTACTGAGAAATGTAATAAATCGTAAGTTTTATCTCTTTTTTGATAACAATATTTGTAGTACTGTCGGGAAGAACGAAGAAATCTCCCCTTTACATTGGGCAATAACTCCCAGGAGCATTTTGAGAATTGCGAGTCTTCAGCCAATAATTTTTTTTCATGTGAATTTTTTAACAAAATTGTAATCTGGACTTCGTTACTTTTTTCATTAAGTAAAAAACTTAGAATCTTTCTTGATACTTGTGCAGTTCCCGATGCCTGTCTGCCTAAAAAACTATACCCTAACCACGCAACTCTTATCACAAATGATCTCCATTATTCAATATATAGGTAATTTTTATGTTTCCAGTATAGTATGGTGATGTAATTAAGGCCTACGTCAGGCAACATGTATTTTGGTGAGGATAGTCTGTATTTTACAAATGAGTGATAAAAAAGAAAATATTGCACTTGTAATTGATAGCTTTGGTAATGGTGGGATACAACAAGCTTACAGGTCGCTCTTGAAGTACTATGCAAACGTTTATAAGTCAGTTTTTTTAGTGGTAGTTTCCCGCTCTGATAATGAATTAAACGTACCGCTCCTACCGAATATTTATTTAATAAGATTGGAATCAAGTCGTCTAGCTGATGTGCGCAATATAATTAATTTAAAAAAAATTCTTAGCGAAATCGAGCCTAACATTATAATTGCTTCAATTTATCGAACACAGCTATGGACAGCTTTGGTTAAACCCAAACAGAGCAAGTTGATATGGTGGGAACAAAATGTCTATACCTACAGAAGTATTTTTCTATGGGGTTTAATGCGATTAGTATTATCCAAAGTAAATAGTGTTATTTCAGTTTGTAATGAAGGAGCTGACTTATTTGAAAAATATACTAAGTTAAGGCCGACAGTTATTCCTAACCCAATGACATTCAAAGTTACAAGAGACCTTGAATTAAAGAGATGCGATGATTTTATATTTGTGGGGCGTCTAATTGATCAAAAAAATCCAGAGTTATTACTGCGCAGTTTTGCACTTTTTAAAAATCTATTTGGATTACAATCTAAATTACACATAGTAGGAGATGGTTATCTGCTTCCAAAGCTTAAACAGTTAAGCAAGACACTTGATATAGAAGAAGATTGTTTATTCCACGGTTGGGTTGACAATAAAGATATTCATAACTTATTGAAAGGAGCCAAAACTCTATTATCAACTTCCAGAAGTGGGGGGATGGAAATAGTTAGACTCGAAGCCTTAGCAAGCGGTTGCGCTGTAGTAACTACTAATACTGGTGGAACACATTTTTTTGAAACCAATAGTGATATTGGTTTTATTATATCTGAGCCAAATCCTGATAGTTTCTCTCTAGGAATGAAGCAAAGTTTAGATAAGAAATATTGGAAAAAATCGCAAATAAGTTTGAGATGTTCTTTCATTGATAAGTTCGAAGTTGATTTAATTGGCCCTTTAATTATTAATTCTCTACAGACCAAATCCAAATTATAGTTTACTAAGGAAAATGTTAAAGTTTATGGCTAGCCTAAATGAGATGTTATCTAATGATTTCTGTGAAGTAAGATAGTTGTTATTAAACCCCAGATTGTAAATGTGATTTAAAAGTAAAATCAAATAAAGAACTCTGCTCTAATTAGTGATAATTGAAATAATTATGAGCATTAAGATTTTCGTTAAAAGTTTTAGTGCGCCCGCAGGGATTCGAACCCCGAACCTTCTGATCCGTAGTCAGATGCTCTATCCGTTGAGCTACGGGCGCAATCACATTAAGCGTTGGAAAGTCTAGCGATTTATTAGGTCGTGCCCAAACTTATTAGTCGCTTCCAATCAACCT
>CANHDN010000084.1 GCA_947459415.1 Bacteroidota bacterium | reverse complement strand
AAGCTTGGCGAGACACATGAGCTGGATTTAAAAAACTACTTTGCGCCACGGAGCGAAAGTTGTAAAACATGGGGTTTGTTTGAGCAAATAATTCACCTGCCCAAAAACATATACTAAGTATTAGAATTTTTTTCATTATTCAAATTTGAGTAAGGTGAATGATTAAGAATCTTTTTTGGTTTTAATTTTCAGTTTAACTTTGGCTGATAAACCAATTTTGGCCTCATAGTCTGAGTAAATCTTAACAGGTGTAGTTCCATTTCCGAATGTGGCTATTTTTAATCTTATCACCATATTAATGAGGTTTTTAGCCCTAATTTCTCTTAAGGTTTGTGCATCTATGCGAATGGTAGAGGTGGCAACTGTATTTTTAATCGTTCTTCCGTTGGCATCGGGAATGGATGAACGCATAAAAGTACCGGCAGCAACAGTGTCCATGATTACACTGTCTTTATCTGCAAAAAATAAGTCTAAAGAAGCATCAAAAGGGATACCATTATCTATTCTTAAAACTAACTCAACATAGTCGATATTAGTAGAGTCTACTGGGAATGCAAAATTTGTAATTTGTCCATTTTCAACGGTAAATAATGCATTTTGGGCAATTTTTTCAATCACCAATGAATTGGTTTTCAGAGATAGTGGAATGTCAACCTCATACCCCACAGCAATGCCAGCTCCTTGAAGTATAAAATCATTATAACCAGTAAATCCACCTGCATTGATGGTAGCCTTACCGCCAAATTTTATGGTTTTTGGTGCAAGATCCAATAACTGAACAATAGATGAGTTATTTTTATCTAAAACCTTTACATCATTTATTACTTGTCCTTTTTGAGACAAACTCGGGTAACCAATGGTAAAGGCTGGAGCATTTAAACTTTGTTTGGTGCCTTTGCTGCTAATTCCCTCTGCGTCTAAGGTTACAGATACAGGCACTCCTATTGAGTTTGAAGTGATTAATTTAATTTTTGGATCATCTATTGGAAAGCCGCTTGTAAATTGATCAAATAAATCAAAAGTGCTTTCTGAAGGCTCAATTTTAATTTCTCTGGTTCCTAAAAAGCCATTAATTTCTTTAAATCCTAAATCATCGAATCCAAAACTTGCCTTAACAAAATTTGAAGAGTCAAAAGTTCTAATCAAACCAGATGATATAATTCTTGGTTCAACACTCACTCTTATTTTGTTGTATGGTTGATTTGGATCTTGAGATAAATCAAACGCTACATTACTTAAATCTACAAATCCAATATTCGTATTGTTATTTACTTCAATAATAATTGGAGCCAAGGGAGATCCGTTTTTGCTTGCCCCAATAATATCTAACTTGATTGAAAGTTTTTCTGCAATATTAGAACTCAAGTTATAATTGATCTTTCCTGCATTAAAAACCAGCTTTCTCAGCCTGATACTTGGATTATCTCCACCTAAATTGAGAGATAAAAGCTCTGGATTAAGCACTTGATTAGGGAATTTTGCCGCACCTTGATAGGCTTTTAATCCTTTGGTTTCAACCTTAAATTTTATTTGATCGGTAGAGTCAATAAATACTGGGCCTGCACTGGTAAAGGTTTTGAAAACAGGTAGGGAGTATCCTAGCCCACTTGAAAGCGTAGCATTTGCAAGGTTAACAGAATCTAATTTTGTTCCATTAGGTGGCACATTTCTAAAGGTGAGCTGACCAATGAGCGATTGAAATGGTACAGTATTAAAAATACTCATTTTAATCTCATCCATGGTAACTGGAAATTCATTGGTGAATGAAACCACTAAAAAACCATTAGATAAATTAACAAAATCAAATTCATTTGATTCTAGAGGTATGGTTCTAATTTGTGTGTTTGCATCATTTAAAGCTGGAAAAATGGTTACTTTTCCTACTGCTGAATCTAATAAAACCCTGGTAGAGGCATTAAAATTAGTCATCATCTCGCCCAGTGTTCTGCTTTGATTCATGGTGAGGTTTTTAATTTCTAATACCCCAAGTTTATTGTCTGTTACCAATGGCGCTACTGCCGGAATTTTTAAAATGCTATCTACAGGGAAATTGGCAATGGAATCTTCTCTGATTACAAAACGAATAAAACCATCTGGGTCGTATTGAATGTATTCATCTGTGTCTTTTAGGATATCGCTCATCTTCATGTTGATGGTTGCCAAGGGCAAACCAAACTCGGGCGTAAAAGACATTTCATTAAACTTCTCTAAGTTTAGGTCTTTTTTACATGCACTAAAGACTAGGATAACCGTAAATATACTAAAGTATATCTTTCTTTTCATAAAATGTAGGTTAGGTTTGTGTTGAGATAAATTTACTTTCTAAAAGCACCCAAATATAATGTACTGTAAACTACAATATCAATATTTGTTTTTAAAAAGTATATTAAAGACTTTATTTAAAGGAAATCAATTTGTTAGGATCAAATTTTGGTTCGCCCAAAATCGTATTAAACATATCAATAAGTTGGTAGCCAATAACTTGATTTTCCTTGTAAATGCAAACTAAAACTTGTTTAGTTTCTGCAGCTTTCAATTCAATGGGGCCAATTCTTAAATAGGTATTTTTTTTATGATTCTGAACAATTTCGAGCGAAACAATTTTGGTTTTATGTTCAGTAAAATAATGAATTGATTGGATCTGGAGTTCTTCCCCTGACTTTAAATAACCATCAATGATATCTATACATGCACTACCATTGGTTTTGTCAATTTCGATATTAGCATAAACCTTGTACAAATGAGCCCAAAGACTAAGTACATGGTTTATTTTATCTTTTATTTGAAATCCTTGGCTGTGAGTAGATGGCCTATTCATAGTGAGTATTTTATCTTACAAAACTAAATTGATTTAACTGATAAGTAGCTACCACTTAATAGCTATTTTTCTCCATTTAATAAGAAAATCTAGCCAATTTTGTAGTAGGTACCCTCTTTGCTATCTTTAATTTCGATCCCTATATTTTTGAGTTGGTCTCTAATGAAATCTGAGGTTTCAAAATCTTTTTTACTTTTTGCGGCACTTCTAATTCCAATAATTACTTGCATCAATTCCTCTGTTAGCATTCCTGTATTGGATATTTCAGGCTTTAATCCGAGTACATTGAATACAAAATGATTCATAAAACTTTGCAAGTCTGATAGGTCTGTTTCTGAAATTTGCTCTTTTCCATCATTAACTAAGTTTATTAATCGAGTGGCATCAAATAAATGTGCTAATGCAATGGGGGTATTAAAGTCTTCGTTCATTGCCTTATAAACTTTATCTTTAATATCCTGTACCGAAAAGCTAGAGCTGTCTGATGATTTTAATTTTTCCAACATTTGTATCCCATTCATAAGCCGTTCAAGTCCTTTTTCAGCGGCTTGAAGGGCATCATTTCTAAAATCTAAGGTGCTTCTATAATGAGCTTGCAGCATAAAAAATCTAACCGTCATTGGGCTGTATCCTTTGTCTAATAAAGGATGGTTTCCCGAAAATAATTCTGAAGGCAAAAAGGAATTACCTAGGCTTTTACTCATTTTTTGACCATTTACCGTGAGCATATTGGTATGAATCCAATATTTAGCTGGTTGTGTATGGTGGCAAGCCAAGTTTTGTGCAATTTCATTGGTGTGGTGTGTAGGAATTAAATCCATTCCTCCACCATGTATATCAAATTCATTTCCAAGGTATTTTGAACTCATGGCAGAACATTCCAAATGCCAACCCGGGAAACCTTCTCCCCATGGACTTTGCCACCTCATAATGTGTTCTGGTTTTGCTTTTATCCAAAGCGCAAAATCTAATCTACCTTTTTTCTCATCCTGACCATCTAGCTCGCGCGTATTGTTGAGGAGTTCTTCTATGTTTCTATTTGATAGAATGGTATAATGATGTTCGCTAGAAAATTTTTCTACATCAAAATAAATGCTTCCATTCGATTCATAGGCATACCCATTAGCTAAAATTTTCTTGGTCATTTCTATTTGTTCAATGATATGACCTGTTGCTGTGGGTTCAATGCTTGGCGGAAGTGTGTTAAACTGTTGAAGAACTTCATGAAAATCAATCGTGTACCTCTGAACAATTTCCATGGGTTCTACTTGTTCTAGTTTTGCCTTTTTTGCAAATTTATCATCACCCTCATCTCTATCTCCCTCTAAATGGCCAGCATCCGTAATATTTCTTACATAACGCACCTTGTAACCAAGATGTAATAAATATCGGTATATGATATCAAAAGAAACATAGGTTCGGGCATTACCTAAATGGGCATTGCTATATACTGTTGGGCCGCAAACATACATGCCTACATAATCTTTATGCAGAGGTTTAAATATACTTGTTTCTCTATTTAGTGTATTATAAATTTTAAGTTCGTTTTGCATGATTCAAGGTTTTTACAAAAATACTTTTTTTATTCAAATAAGCTCAGGTAAACCGCTCTCCATTCATTCCAGTTCTCTTCCTCACTGAGGTTAGAATTGTGCCAAATACTTATAAATTCCCCATCTACTTCGCTAACCGTCTCTTTCAAACGTTTTATCGTCTGTTTTGCTTCATCTATGGTAAGGTTCAAGGCATATTTTAAAGTAACATCCATTAAACAAGGAGCGTGTATCCAAACATCCAAGGTTTTTTCTTCCAGCAAATGATAACATTTAAAGGGTTTTGCGGTAGATGCTCTAAATCCAATTTGTTTAGAATATGCCATGGTGTAATCGTGTTCAATGCCCATTTTCAACATTTTAACATAGGTGTCGGGCATTTTTATTTTAAGAAAATGTTGCCGACTCAAGCGAGCATCCGCTCCCGTATATTCTTTAAAAAATTGATGTTCTTTTTGATATAATTTATTTACCAATGACCCTTTATAGGATGGGTGTATTCCGCAGGTATATTTTTTATGTAAAGTTTGAACCAGTTGTTTTATCTCCACACGCTGAGGCGCAATATTTTTATCATGGTTGCCGTAATTTGCTAGTAGAAAAAAGAAGATGGTTTCAATTTCTTTTTCATCAGCAGCTTCTGCAAGGAACAAATATTGGTCGTATGGATCTTTTTCTGGGGGGTAAAATGGTAATAGGTTTAGCTTGCCTTTCATGGCAGAACCAATAAATTTTCTGAGTTTTGATAGGGGGGATAAGCCTTTGTATTTATAAGCAAAATCTATGTCGATGCTGTTTATTTGGGTAAATTTACCTTGGTTCAGCTTTAATTTGGGGTAGCATGTATGAATAGATTTTTTGAAGCTTTGAAGCCAATAATCTATTAATGGAATGCTTAAAAAATTATGCTGAAATGCCAAACTGTTTTCAGCTTTGAATCTATTATGTTCATCTAATTTTGTAGGTAAATATTCCTCGTATCTGCTCAATAAATAAAAGGATGCTGCCAATAAATCAAAAGGTAGGTAGGAGGTGTCTATTTTAAAATCAGGAATTTCTGAATAAGTTTTGGAAAAGAAAATTTTTCTCCAATATGTATTTTCTTTTACTTCAATAGCTTGTTTGGCAATGGTTTCTTGAAATAATAAATCAACCATTGGGATGTTAACACAACCTTGTATAAGTTCTTGGCTATAATTTATCTTGGGCGTTTGAGAGGCATTAAAGTAATCTGGTTTATCGGTAATGGAATAACTTAGCCCGAAACGATGTAATAAGATTTCATCTAATACATATTTTAATCTTTCTGTGATTTGAGGAGCAAATACCAACATAAAAACAAATGTATGAACTAAGCTTTTGAATAGCGAATAACCTCTATGATATTTTTTGGATTCAATGCTTGCCAAAATATTTTTAAACCTTCTTTAGGTTTATAGGCTATAATCATAAATACTAAGGCTATATATGAACCTATTACCAGAGAATAAGCTGCACCAGATATGCCCAATTTGGGTATCAAAATAAACTCGCAACTTAAGATTAATACGGCGTTTATAATTTGCATCCAAACTACATATTTTTGTTTTTGAATGGCCAGCATCCACATGCCCCATGCAGTACCCCAAAAAACGGGCAAGCTTACCCAAATATGTATTTTAAAAATTTGGGGTGCACCAGGAAATTTGGCTCCATATAAAAAGGAAATAACAGAATCTCCAAGAAGTGTGCCGCCAACAATAATACAAATGGCTCCCCAAATCATGAGGCTATATAATTGTGTGAGTCGTTGAATTTGTAAAGTCTTATTTTCTCTATTGTTGATAATTCCGGGAAACACTGCTGCACAAACAGCCACAGGTATGAAATAGGCTGCCTGACTAATTCTAACTCCGGCGCCATATTGACCAACCAGCCCCATGTCTCTTAAAAAACGGGCAATTAAAATGGTATCTACATTTTGATACAAAAGTTGGATGAAGGAAGACAAAATAATTGGAATAGCTAATACCAATAAATACTTAGCTTCAGTAAAATTAAATTGCCAGCTGCTTATTTGTTGACCCTCTTTTTTGTAGAAAATAAATTGGTTCAGCGCGCTAATGCCAGCTTCTAAGGCAGCCATGGTTGCAAACCATTCTAAGGGAGCTTTTGTGTAAATTAGAAAGAGTTTAACCAAAGCAGATGCAAACAGGGTTATTACTTGGTTAATGGCACTTAGCTTTCCTTTTACCCTGCTTTGAAAGTAAAAATCTATTACTGAAAGCGACTGGAAAACAATAGAGAGGCTTAATAAAAAAACGATATAGGTAGTGGAAATCGGGTCTCTTAAGAGCGAATAGGCGCATGAGCCAATTACTACCATTATTGATCCGGCTAATCTCAAGCCAAACGCTGTTCCTAAAATTTTATTCGTATTATTAGGCCTTGTTAGTAATTCTCTAACCACCAAACTATCTAATCCTAGGGTGCTAAAAATGGTTAATATGGCAATAATACCTAGGCCATATGTTAAAATGCCATATTGGGCGTCTCCAAGATATCTGACAACTAAAATACCAACCAGAATCCCAGAAATAATACGTGCTGATTTCTCTAATAGCATCCAGAAAGAATTGCTTACGTAATTATTTTTTGATGTTTCTTGCATGTATTATTTATTGAAGTCGCTCATGGTTTGTGGAAGTCCGCGTAATACAAAACTTTCTATGGCTTGCACGCAGGTTAAACACAAGGGTGGAATTTCTTTGGCCTCCTCATTGGTCCATTTGCCAAGCACAAAATCTACTTGTCTCCCTTTTGCGTAGTTGTTTCCTAAGCCAAATCGTAACCTAGGATAATTTTGAGTGAGCAATAATTCTTGGATACTTTTTAAACCGTTGTGCCCAGCATCGCTGCCATTTCCTCGAATTCTAATTTTGCCAAAGGGAATGGCTAAATCATCTACAATGATGAAAATATTTTCTACAGGAATTTTATGTGCTTGCATCCAATACCTAACGGCTTTGCCACTCAAATTCATATAGGTATTTGGTTTGATGGCAATTATTTGTTTGCCCCTGAGCGAAATTTCTGCTACATCTGCATATCTATCAGCTGTAAATGCTGCTTTATATTTTTCTGCCAATGCGTTTATCACATCAAAACCAATGTTGTGACGCGTATGCGCATACTCTTCACCAATATTCCCTAAGCCTACAAGCAAATATTTCATTGATGGCAAAAGTAAGATAAATTTTTACAAAAGCTTTTTGCCTATCATTAAATAAAAAAAGCCCAACTGATTCAGTCGGGCTTTTTTATATAATGGCTTGAACCAATTATTTTTTCTTCTTACCTGTTTCTTTTTCGTTTGCTTTAGCAGCTTCCATAACCGCACGGGTTGTGTTAACACTTACAACAGGATTGTTTGGTGAATCTAATAAAGTAATATTTTCTATACTGGCTAAATCACCCACTTTGATTGATTTTCCAATTTCTAGGTGATCTATATTCACTTCAATAAAATCTGGTAATAACATTGGCAAAGCTTTTACTTTTAATTTTTTAGCTTTAACAACCAATTTACCACCCGCACGAACACCAACTGAATTACCAACTAATTTTACAGGCACACCAATTTCTACTGGCTTGTTGTCTTCAATTTCTAAGAAATCTGCGTGTAAAATGGAGTCATTTACTGGATGAAAACTGATATCTTTTAAGATACATTTGTAAGTAGTGCCATCTATATCTAATTTTACTTTATAAGTGTTTGGTGTATACACAAGTAATTTAAAATCTGGCTCATAGATAGAGAAATGAATGTGGTTTTTGCCACCATACATTACACAAGGAACTTTTCCTTCTGTTCTTAGTGCTTTGGTAGATACTTTGCCAACTTCAGTTCTGGCGTATCCAAATAATGCTACTGATTTCATGTTATTTATATTTATTTGTTTTGTTTTAAATGGGCACAATTTGCCATCAGATGCAAATTGAGACTAAGAAATTTTATGCTTTTAAGTCGAATAAACTGCTAATTGAGCCATGTTCGGTAATGTTACGAATGGCATCTGCGAATAATTGTGCAGCAGATAATACTTTTATTTTTGAATCGGTTCGAGCCAATGGAATGGTATTACAAACAACCAATTCATCGAGTACACTGTTCTCAATATTTTCGTATGCTTTACCACTCAGCACAGGGTGGGTACACATAGCCCTCACGCTCAATGCTCCCTTATCTTTTAATAACTGAGCAGCTTTGGCAAGTGTATTTCCGGTGTCAATAATATCATCTACCATAAGAACATCTTTGCCGGCAACATCTCCAATTAAGGTCATGGATGCAATTTCATTTGCCCTGCGGCGTTCTTTGTCTACAATAACCATGTCACAACCTAGCGCTTTTGCATAAGTTCTGGCCCTTGCACTAGAACCCATATCTGGAGAAGCGATAATAATATTACTTCCCATATTTAAGCTGCGCATGTATGGTAAAAATATAACTGCAGGATCTAGGTGATCTACTGGTACTTCAAAAAATCCTTGAATTTGCGGTGCATGTAAATCCATGGTAATAACCCTGCTAGCGCCGGCAACCGTGAGCATATCTGCTACCACCTTGGAGCCAATTGAAACACGTGGCTTATCTTTTCTATCTTGGCGTGCCATACCAAAGTAAGGAATAACAGCAGTAATATAATGCGCTGAAGCTCTTTTAGCAGCGTCAATCATGAGCAATAGCTCCATTAAATTATCTGTATTAGCAAAAGTGCTTTGAATTAAAAACACATCACAGCCACGAACTGACTCATTAAAACTAGGTTGAAATTCACCATCGCTGAAATAAGAGATGGTACAATCCCCTAATGGAATTCCGTATGCTTTTGCTATTTCTTCTGCTAAGTACCTAGAACGGGTACCTGAGAAAATCTTTACTTCGTTTTTAACCGCCATAAGATTATTATATGTTGTTCACCTTGAGGTGATTGTTATAAAAATTCCTTTCGGTAGAAAGGTTTAGTTGACCGACTAGGGCTCGAACCTAGACTCCTCTGAACCAAAATCAGATGTGTTGCCAGTTACACCATCGGTCAATTCTGGGAGCGCAAAAGTAACATATTTATATAAAAAGTAAAATGAATCGCTGATTTTTTTTCAAAATTCTGATTCTCACCTCAAAATATGCATACTGAAATGATTTATACGCCAATAATTGTGCAAAAAAAGCCAATTTTACTCAATAATCTTAACAGACATTTGCAAACGATGGATGTTTTTTGTGTTGGGTTAGTATTTAGTAGGGATCAATTTAGGTACCAAAGTTATGCAAGGCAGTATGTAGAGGCATTATTGCGTTTGCAAAAGCAGGTTGCTATTTTTTCGCCTAATTGGATAGAACTGAATCAATATTTTCAGATTAATTTTCGTGATCAGAGTAAAAGAATTCATTGTTTTGCCTTATCTGAAATAGCTTATTCTTCAAAAAAAATCAGCAGCATTGCGCTTATTAGTAGGCATATACAGCTTAGGCGCACCCTAAAAAATGCAGAGCGCAGGATGGGTAATCAAATTGATTTTTTATTTTTTGCACCTGTAGAAGATTGGATTATCCCTGCTTTTCCAATTAATTGGCTTAATCGAATATTACCTTATGCTTGGAGTGGTTTATTAACCAATATGGAGGCTTATGGCGATTTATCTCATGCAGGAGCAAAACCCGTGTTACCTTTGCATGTAGATCCAAATTTTAAAGACCCAGATTATTTATTAAGTTCAACTAATTGCTTGGCAGTTTGCACATTGGATAGGTTTAGGAGTGAGCAATTAAAATCTAGGGTATACAAAAAGACCATAGTAATGCCAGATGTGAGTGATTATGACTTACCCAAAAAAACACCCGTTTTGATTGAGCAAATCAAAAAAATGGCTCAGGGTAGAATGATTGTGGGTACGATCTTGCTAGATCATGAAAGCATTGAGCACTTTGCTTATTTAGCAACTGTAGCAGCGCAAGAACATTATTTTTTCGTGTGTGCTGGTGAATTAAGCAAAGAATATTTATCTGAACAGGATAAGAAATCGTTAAATAATTTGTTAAATGCTGGTAGGGATAATAACTATTTTATATTACACAATATAGATGATTATGAGCAAATTAATGCCTTGGTTCAGGCCTTTGATGTATGTTATGTAAATGCAGGAAAAGACAATTTGCCGCATGGTATACTCAGTAAGGCGGCATATTTTAATAAACCAGTTATTGGGCTAAAATCGCAAATGAATGGTAAATTAATTGCTTCCTTTAAGTTGGGTATTGCTGTGAGTAAGGACCCCAATGAAAGTATACAAGCCTTGCATACCTTGAGACTTCAAATGCCCCTTTCCCAAAATTTTAATAGTGCCCCTTTAAAAAATTATGCATTACTCCAAAATCAATTACATGTAAAAGAAGCCTGGGAAATGTTGCTTTGGATGTAATTT
>CANHDN010000083.1 GCA_947459415.1 Bacteroidota bacterium | reverse complement strand
GATGGTTCTCCAAATACAGCACATACCACCAATGATGTTCCTTTAATCCTGGTTGAACCAACTCCAATGCATCAAATAAAAAATGGAAAATTGGCAGACTTAGCCCCAACCGCTTTAACCTTAATGGGTATTCCGATACCTCCAGAAATGACCGGCGAACCGCTTGTTTTTTAGCTTTTAGCCATTAGCCATTAGCTTTTGGCTATTAGCTTGAATAGTTTCACCAATTAAATCTACTGTAAAAAAAAAGAGGCGAATGCCTCTTTTTTTTTACGGCTAACGGCTAACGGCTAACGGCTAACGGCTAACGGCTAACGGCTAACGGCTAACGGCTAACGGCTAACGGCTAACGGCTAACGGCTAACGGCTAACGGCTGTTTTATGCGGCTGAGCCAATTTGCTTGAGGTGCGATAAATGTGAACGCAGTGCACTAGATACCGATGGGAATTCATTGTAGTTTATGTTGAATTCCTTGCAGGTATTAATTAAAATTTGGTTGAGTGCTGGGTAGTGAACATGACTAATTTTTGGGAACAAATGATGTTCAACTTGGAAGTTTAAACCGCCTAAGAACCAACTAATCATTTTATTTTTGGTAGCAAAGTTAAAGGTGGTGTTTATCTGGTGAACTGCCCATTCTGTTTCAATCTTAGTGTCTTCACCATGCGTGTCTATAAATGGTGCATCTTCTACTACATGCGCCAACTGAAATACAATTGCAATGACTAAACCAGTAACAAAAACAACTACTGAATAGCCAATCAGGGTATTTATTACACCTGCATTATAAAAAGGTAAAATTAAAAACAAGCCCACATAACCAATTTTTGTTAGCCAAAAAGCAATGTGCTCAGAAGTTTTCATTTTACGGATAGGTGTGAAATCAGAAATTTTTCTAGAGAAGTACTTTTTAAAATCGTTTAAGAAAATCCAGAACAAATACGTCATTCCGTAAAGTAGCAATCCATAAATGTGCTGAAAACGGTTGAACCAATAGCCCTTTTGATCCAGGTGCACACGAATAAATGGTTTTATGTCTATATCATCATCCATGCCTTCAATATTGGTATAGGAGTGGTGGTTGATATTGTGTTTTAATTTCCACATAAAGCTTGAACCACCTAACATATTAAGTGAATAACTCATCATGTCATTGACCCACTTTTTGCTGCTGTAACTACCATGTGCACCATCATGCATGATATTAAACCCTATAGCTGCCATGTCTAAACCCATAATAGCACATATTCCTAGGCTTAACCAAGCAGATTCAGGGGTAAAGAATACTAAAATGGTGTAACAAACAAATAAAATACTCAACAAGATTCCAGTTTTTAAATACAACTGAAAATTACCAGTGTAGGCTATTTTCTTTTCATTAAAATATTCATCTACCCTGTTTCGTAGGGTGTTAAAAAATAAGGCGTTGCTATTATTGAATTTTATTTTTGCCATGGTAATTTTAAAATACTGGGACGCAATATATTTAATTATTAAAGATTCTGAACTGATTTATGGCAGCTTCATAAAAAGTTTACATTAATATTCTATTTTTTTGCATCTTCGAAGTCAAAATAAACAAGGTGAGATTTCAAGACGAGCAGCAAATAAAGGATTTAATAAATCAGTTGGTAGATCAGAATAAGCTAAAGCCCAAGTTATTAGAAGCTAAGTTGATTGCAGAGTGGCCTCGAATTATTGGAGAGCCTATTGCCAAGTACACTGAAAAAATTCAAATCTATAAAGGGAAGTTAACCCTAACCATTAGCTCTCCTGCCCTTAGAAATGAGTTAAGCTATCAAAGAAAAGCCCTAGCAGAATTAATCAATAAAGAGCTTAATTGCGATTTAATTGAGGATGTGGTAATAAGATAGGTTTGTATAAGCGTTCCAGATAGCAGGTAAAGCTCATGTGCTCGGGGTAATCTGCCTAAAAATACTTTTATTTGCATCCTAAATAGTAATAAAATGGCCAAACAATTAATAGAATGTGTTCCTAATTTTAGTGAGGGAACCGATTTGCAAATTATTAAGCAAATTACAGATGCGATAGAAAGTGTAGAAGGGGTAATGTTGTTAGATGTAGACCCAGGAAAAGCCACCAATAGAACCGTAGTAACTTTTGTTGGAGAGCCCAACGCAGTTATTGAAGCTGCTTATTTAGCCATTAAAAAAGCTTCCGAAATTATTGATATGCGTAAACACAAAGGCGAGCACCCACGCATGGGTGCTACCGATGTTTGTCCACTTATCCCTGTGAGTGGCATTAGCATGGAAGAAACAGCTGAGTACGCAGTTAAGTTGGCAAATAGGGTAGGTTCAGACCTACAAATACCTGTTTTTTTATATGAATATGCTCAGCCTAATACAGAAAGAAATAACTTGTCTATTATTCGTGGTGGCGAGTACGAGGGCTTTTTTGATAAGATAAAATTGCCTGAGTGGAAACCCGATTTTGGTCCAGCAATAATGAATGAGCGTGCCGGCGCTACCGTTATTGGTGCACGCGATTTTTTAATAGCTTATAATGTAAATTTAAATACGAAATCAGTTCGATTGGCCAATTCAGTTGCCTTTGATGTGCGCGAGGCAGGTAGGGTTAAGCGCGAGGGTCACCCTGTTACTGGAAAGGTTGTAAAAGATTCTGATGGAAATGATGTTCGTATTCCGGGTACTTTAAAAGCTTGTAAGGCTATTGGATGGTATATTGAAGAGTATGGAATTGCTCAAATAAGCATGAACCTAACCAATTATAAAATCACATCGGTGCACATGGCTTTTGATGAGGTTTGTAAAAGTGCCGAGCGCCGCGGCATGCGCGTAACAGGTTCTGAGTTGGTAGGATTAATTCCCTTAGATGCCATGCTAGCAGCAGGTAAACATTACCTGCAAAAGCAAAATCGTTCTTTGGGGGTAAGCGAGGCAGAATTAATAGAGATAGCCATAAAATCTTTGGGTTTAAACGAGCTAACGCCATTCGACCCACAACAAAAAATTATTGAATATAAGCTACAACAAGCTTCGCAAGCGCGCTTAATAAAAATGAATTTAGTAGCTTTCGCCAACGAAACTGCCAGTGAAAGTCCGGCCCCAGGTGGCGGTTCTATTAGCGCATACGTGGGAAGTTTGGGCGCAGCTTTGGGCACCATGGTGGCCAATTTAAGTGCAGGCAAAAGAGGTTGGGAAGATCAGTTTGCATTCTTTAGCGATTGGGCTCAAAAAGGCCAGGCTATTAAAGATAAATTGCTTGCAGCAGTTGATGAAGATACCGCAGCTTTTAATAGAATAATGGAAGCATTTGCTTTGCCAAAAAATACCGCAGAAGAAAAGTTGGTTCGAACCGAAGCCATTGAAAATGCTACCAAATATGCCTGCGAAGTACCTTTTGCCGTAATGCAAACCGCTTACGACTCGTTGGAGATGTTGGGCGCTATGATAGAAAAAGGCAATCAAAATTCTATTACAGATGCAGGAGTTGGCGTATTATGTGTGAAGACTGCTGTTCGTGGCGCTTATTTTAATGTATTGATTAACGCAAAAGGATTAAAGGATCAAGTTTTTGCACAAGAAATTACCCAAAAAGCGAAGGCCTTATTGGCTAAAAATCATCAAGAATCAGATAGAATTTTGGCCTTAGTTGAGTCTGCTTTAGTATAAATATGTTGGTTTGAACCTATGAAGACGATCCTAAAAAAAACCATTGGATTAATATTGATGATTGCAGCTCCCATCATAAGTGGGCGCGCATTTTTTGAATATGTTTCGATTAAATATTTAGAGAAAAAACCTAGTTATCCTTTTGGTAAATCTTTGATGGAAAATACCCAAGTAAGCGACATTGCATACTTGTCTAGCTATGAGAGTCAATTATTAACGATTGGTTTTATTTTTTTGGCGGTGGCGGCTTTGGCATATGTAAGCATGCTTATTCGTGCTCTTATTAATTTAGTATGGCTGGCATTATTAATTGGAGTTGGTTTTTATTTGAGTAAAATGTTTTAGTTGGTAAGTATTTATGACGAATTTAATTTAGTATAAATCTAAATTAAATTGATTTCAAACCATTCGCTTTTAATGTGTTTATAAGAATATAAATTCGTTGCAGAAATAAATTAAATAAACACCATGAATAGAAAAAACTTTTTAAAATCGATGGCGCTTGGAGCTGCTTCAACAAGTATATTGGTTGCAGCTTGTGGAGGTGATGCACCAAAAACAGAATCTACAACTACACCAGCTGAAACACCTGCAGAGGTTCCAGCAGAAACGGCACCAGCTGCCACAGCAGATTGTAATGATTTAAGCGGATTAAGTGAGGCTGAAGTGAAGCAAAGAGAATCTGTTGGGTATGTTGCTGCTTCTACAGAAGCTGATAAAAATTGCGCAAATTGCCGTTTTATGCAAGCAGGTACACAAGCAAATGGTTGCAACGGTTGCCAATTATTCAAAGGACCTATTGTTCCTGAAGGATATTGCAAATCGTGGTTCAAGAAAGAAGCTTAATTTAAGTTAGTCCATAGTCCATAGTCCATAGTCCATAGTCCATGGTCTATGGTCCATGGACTATGGTCTACTAACAATCATACAGTCTGCGTCATAAATCTGTCATCTTAAAAAGCAAAGGCAACTTGAGAAAAGGTTTTGTTGTTTTACATATATAAACACAAAACTTTATGAAACTCTTGAACTTTTCAAATAACAACTTAGATGAAGTTGTTTTTGAGCACCGCAACAAAGCGTATGGAGCCTACGCCATACGCAAAATGTATCCAGAGCATCTTAATAAAAGTATGTTTTTAACAATTGCCCCAATTCTGATGGCGCTTGTCATTGCCATTATTCACAGTCTTCTTAAGCCCATACCCTATGCTCCTAAACCTATTGTGGCTGAAGTGAAAATCCAAGATAAAATAAAAGATATAGTGGAGCTTAGCAAAGGATTTACATATGTTTTTGATAATCCATTAGCTGGTTTTGAGATTGAAGTAGATAAAAAAGTAAAGCCTAAGGTTAAAGAGCCATTATTGCCTGAACCTATTCCCATGCGGCCTATTTCAACCGGTTTAACTGGTAATTTAAATGTCCCTCAGATAGGTACTTTAGGTTTGGGCGGTGCTGGTGGTACTGCGTCTGGTTCAAACGCTGGAACTGCAACAGAAGGCGGGAATACCATCATAGAATTTATTGCAGAGAAAATGCCTGAGTTTCCGGGCGGACAGGCAGCTATGTATGAATTTATTTCACGTAATTTACAATATCCAAGGCAAGCCATCGAGAATAGTATATCGGGTAAGGTGGTTATTTCCTTTGTAATTATGCCCAATGGTGCGGTAGAAATGAGCAATATTGAAAAGGGAATAGGCTTTGGCTGTGATGATGAAGCTTTACGCGTAGTAAAAGAGATGCCTATCTGGTTGCCTGCGGAACAAAATGGTCGCAAGGTTCCAGTTCGTATGTTTTTACCTGTTGTGTTTAGATTGCCTTAATGAGAATGGCTTGAGAGAATAGTGGCTAAGCTTTTTATGATTCGTTTCTAATGGGTTTACTAACCGTTGCAAATTGAGGGTAAAAAATATCTAAGGCAGTGAATAAAAATAGTAAATTGTAGAGGTAGGGTTTTACCGATTTAGATTTATTGATTCCTTTATGTAATATGATTTCAAATCCCAATTCACGATACATTCTTTGAATGCTTTTAGAGGTAAAAAAACGAAGGTGCGTAAAATCTAAAATCCCCGATTCTTGGTATTTGAAATCTTGCTTGAATACAATTTCTATGAGTGCTTTGTGGTACCTTATATTAGGAATTGAACTTATCATTACGCCAGTTGGTTTGAGCTTAGATTTTAATTGTTTTAAAACCTCATTTGGGTTGCTTAAATGTTCAAGCACATCGTTTAAATAAACGGCATCAAAATAATTATCCGGTAATTCTGAGATAAGGCTTTCGCACGGACCTACCAGCACCTGATGCATTATCTCTTTGGCTTTAATTGCTTCAGACTCCATTAATTCAATGCCCCAGGTTTCTATACCATATTGATCTTTGAGAACAGCTGATAATGCTCCATTTCCGCAACCAATATCTAACACGGTTTGGGTATTAGCAGGTAAAAAATCTAACATTTCTTTTCTGTATGCTTTGTAGTAGTCTGAAGGTTTATTTTCGTAATTCATGTGGTATTTTTAGATGAATGTAAAATCGAAACTATACAATTTTTGCAAAAAAAGAAAGTTTGCCAACAATCATTATCTTGCAGGCATGCAAGAAAAGAAATTGTTTTTATTAGATGGAATGGCATTGGTTTATCGTGCCTACTTTGCTTTTAGTCAGAACCCGCGTGTTACTAGTTATGGATTTAATACCTCTGCTATTTTTGGATATGTAAGCACCTTGTTAGACTTGCTCAAAAGAGAAAAACCAACCCATATTGGTGTTTCATTTGACACGGCAGAGCCTACTGCACGTCACATAGAATTTGAGGCCTACAAAGCACACAGAGAAGAGATGCCTGAGGGTATTTCTAGTGCACTTCCCTATATTTTTGAGGTAACTAAAGCGCTTCGAATTCCTTTATTAATTATGCCAGGATATGAGGCAGATGATATCATAGGAACATTAGCAAAAAAAGCAAAACAAGAAGGCTTTAAGGTTTTTATGATGACACCCGATAAAGATTTTGCCCAATTGGTAGAGGAAGATATCTATATTTATAAACCTGCTAGAATGGGAAATGATATTGAAATAATGGGTGTTCCAGAGGTTTTAAAAAAATGGGAAATAACTGATGTTAAACAAGTAATAGATATTTTAGGATTATGGGGTGATGCGGTAGATAATATTCCTGGAGTACCCGGTGTTGGTGAAAAAACAGCCAAGTTATTGGTTCAGAAATATGGAAGTATGGAAGGCTTGTATGAGCACACGCATGAGTTAAAAGGCAAGCAAAAAGAGAATGTAGAAAATAATAAGGACCAAGCATTTTTATCCAAGCGATTAGCCACCATTGACATTCATGTTCCCATAGATTTTGATGAACATGATTTAATTTTAGACCCACCTAATAAAGAGGCAACTGAGAAATTATTTGCCGAGCTAGAATTTAAAACATTACTTAGGCGTGTTTTCCCTGATACAGCCCCGGTGGCTGAACCGGCACCCACAACCAAAACACAAGCCGCTTCTGGTGCATTTGATTTATTTAACCAAGGTGCTCCTGCTAGTAGCATGAAGCTCGAAGTTGTAGAAAAAATCGATGAATTAAGCATAGAGGAAGAAGCACAAACTATACCTAAAAACACAATTGCTAATACAGAGCATGCCTATGAATTATTGCAAACAGAAGCACAAATCCAGGAAGCTATTCAAATTTTATTGAAACAAGTTGAGGTTTGTTTTGATACTGAAACATCGCAGTTAGAGAGCACTGAGGCAGATATTGTTGGTTTGTCATTAGCCTATAAAAAACATCATGCTTACTATATTGCTTTTCCATCAGATATGGAGCAAGCAAAAATTATTTTAAAACAATTTGAACCCCTATTTCTGCATGAGAAAATTGTAAAAATAGGTCAAAATATAAAATACGATTTGAATATTCTAAAGCGATATGGTTTTACATTAAATGGGCCAGTTTTTGACACCATGTTGGCACATTACTTAATTGAACCAGATATGCGGCATGGAATGGATTTTTTGAGTGGTATTTACCTCAATTATGATCCTGTTAGTATTGAAGAGTTAATTGGGAAAAAAGGGAAAAACCAGCTGAGCATGCGCGATGTGCCTGTAGAAAAAATTAAAGAATATGCTGCAGAAGATGCTGATATTACCCTTCAATTAAAAGAAAAATTAGCTCCAGAACTGAAAAATTCTAATGTAGAGAAGCTTTTTTATGACATGGAGATACCATTAATTGATGTGCTCAGTGATATGGAAATGGCTGGTATACGTATTAATGAATCTTTTTTAAATGAATATTCAAAAGAGTTAGAAATTGAGTTATCTCAGCTAGAAAAAGATATTATTCATTTGGCTGGAATGTCTTTTAATATTTCTTCACCAAAACAATTAGGCGAGGTGCTATTTGATCATTTAAAATTAGATCCGAAAGCTAAAAAGACTAAAACAGGTCAATACCAAACTGGTGAAGATGTTTTATTAGGATTAGGAACGCATGAAATTGTTCAAAAAATATTATTAAGTAGGCAATTTCAAAAACTTAAATCAACGTATGTAGATGCATTGCCAACTATGATAAATCCACAAACAGGCAGGGTGCATACCTCATTTAATCAGGCTGTGGCTGCAACAGGTAGACTGAGTTCTACCAATCCTAATTTGCAGAATATTCCTATTAAAACAGATAAGGGAAGAGAAGTTCGTAAGGCATTTATTCCACGCAATGAAAACTACGTTTTATTAAGTGCAGATTATTCTCAAATTGAATTGCGCATTATTGCCTCGGTAGCTAAAGAGGAGGCTATGATTGAAGCATTTAAAAATAAGCAAGACATACATCAAGCTACGGCTGCAAAGGTCTTTGGAAAGGCTATAGATGAAGTTACACCAGACGAAAGAAGACGTGCAAAAGCAGTAAACTTTGGTATTATTTATGGCCAATCAGCTTTTGGTTTGAGTCAGAATTTAGGCATTGGAAGAAAGGAAGCTGCACAAATAATTGAAGATTACTTTAAGGCATACCCAGGTATTAAAACTTATATGGATACCACCATTCATTTTGCCAAAGAACATGGTTATGTAGAAACCTTAATGGGAAGGAGAAGGTATTTACGTGACATAAATTCTGGAAACTTTACCGTGAGAGGTTTTGCAGAGCGAAACGCCATAAATGCACCCATTCAAGGTAGCGCAGCAGATATGATTAAACTGGCTATGATAAAAATTCATAAGGCCTTGAAAGATCCAGCAAATGGAATTATACACTCTAAAATGATCTTACAAGTACATGATGAATTGGTTTTTGATGCCCATAAAGATGAAGTAGATTCGCTTAAAAAATTAGTGTTACATAATATGGAAACTGCTATGGAGTTAATAACACCGGTAGTTGCCGAAGTAGGAACAGGAAACAATTGGTTAGAAGCTCATTAATCTGTAAAAGACAATTACTGGGCTTTCATAAATAGATCATTCATGCTTAGAAAAATAAAATTAATAGCCAGTGCCTTTTTAGTGCTAATTCTCTTTATTAGCAGCATAAATAATTACATTGGAAATACTGAGTTAACCATACAGGCAGATGGAATTGGCTATTATGATTATTTACCTGCTACCTTTATTTATCATGATTTATATCGTTTGAATACGGAAGTTAATTCTAATACGAGTAACAGGGTAGCTAAACTTAAAGGTATTTATGTAAAAACAGAAAATGGCTCTTTAGTCAATAAATATGCTGTAGGAACAGCCTTGCTCCAAATGCCATTTTTTTTGGCTGTTTATTTGACCGAACAGGCTCAACCAGAAACTCAGGCAGGTTACACCTTACCCTATCAAAAAAGTGTTTTTTATGCAGCTTTATTTTATTTATTCCTTTCCTTAATTTTTCTCCACCTGTTATTAGAAACCTATGCCATATCAAGCTGGGTAATTTTTATTTCACAGCTGCTGCTAGTTTTAGCCACCTCGCTTACCCATTATGCAAATGTTGAAGCTAGTTTTAGTCATGTATACTCTTTATTTGCGATTACTGCATTTCTTTATTTTGCGCGTCAATTTTTTATACTTAGGGAAGCTAACTTGTTTTTATGGTCTAGTTTCTTTTTCGGCTTGATCCTAATATTACGACCAGTAAATATACTCATTTTGGCTGCGCTACCCTTTATTGCAGGTTCCTTTGAAAATATAAAAGAAGGCTTAATTTATTTATACCGTAGGTATGCAATAGCGGGCATGGGTGTATGTATTGTATTGTTATTTGGTGCTTTTTTATCTCTGATTTGGTATGTTCAATGTGAACAATTTATTCTTAATACATACAATAATGAGGAAGGATTTTATTTTCTAAATCCTCAAATTTGGAATATTTTATTTTCATACAAAAAAGGCTTATTTATTTATGCGCCCATTCTATTTATTGCTTTTTTTACCTTGATTATTTGGTTTAAAAAGAAGCAATATTTTACCTTGTTAACTTGGCTTGGTTTTTTTATATTTCTTACCTACATACTGTCGTCTTGGTGGAGTTGGTTTTATGGGTGTAGTTATGGCTTAAGGGCATATATAGATTTTTATGCATTATTTTTTATTCCTATTGCTATATTGGTTCAATCTTCAACAAATTGGTTACGTTTGGGTATCATTGTTTTTGGACTTGCCAGTGTGTATTTAAATTTGGTTCAAACCTATCAGTATAAAGAATATATATTACATTGGATAGATATGGATCAAACTTCTTACTGGAAGGTGTTTGGGGAAACAGATAGAAAGTATAAGGGGATTTTATGGAAAAGGAGTTATGATTTAAACACCTTTGAACTTAGTAAAGAGTTACCCCTGCATTTTAATGAAAAGCAAGATAAAGCCATCACATTTACTTCCAGTCAAATTCCCAATTTTGAAAAAGTTTCTTTAATAGAAATTTCTTTGCAATCCAACTTTAGGAAGGCAAGTGATATGCTTGTATTTGTGAAATTAAAGTCACTAGCAGATACTAATTATTATTACGAATATCATGTGCCATTAATTCATTTTATTGATAAGGCAGAAGGAGAGTTTAATACCATTCAAACAGGAAGGTATTTTTATGAAATCCCTTTTGCTCCTGAGCAAAAACCATCTAATATAGAAGTAATTGTAAAAGACAAAAGTGAATTAGATTCATTGAATCATATGACTATCAAATTTTATTATAAACACTCCTAAACTAAAGAAGCCTGCT
>CANHDN010000082.1 GCA_947459415.1 Bacteroidota bacterium | reverse complement strand
GTTTCCTTCGTTTACTTCAAAAAATGATAAGTTTGCCTATCATGTGAATGGCTTTACTTTCGCCAAAATGCCAGTTATTACCATGCATAAAAGCGAGTTAATCCATAGGTTTAATTGGGGTTTAATTCCGCAATGGGCAAACTCCAAACAACATGCAGATGAAATACGAGTAAATACCTTAAATGCAAAAGCAGAAACAGTTTTTGAAAAACCATCTTTTAAACAAAGTATCATAAGTCAACGCTGCCTGATACCTGTTACAGGATTTTTTGAGTGGCAAACGCAAGGCCCTAAAAATAAAATTCCACACTATATTCATTTGCCTCATCAGCCTATATTTTCCTTGGCAGGTATATACGCCGAATGGACAAACCCTGTCACGCAAGATAGGTATAATACCTTCTCCATTCTTACCTGCGAAGCCAACTCGCTTATGCAGCAAATACATAATAGTAAAATGAGGATGCCGTGTATTTTAAATAAAGAACAAGAGGAATTATGGCTTGACCCAAATTTGGTTCAGACCGAAATAAAGGAATTCATGTTGGCTTATGATGCCAAGGAAATGGAGGCTTACCCCATTACTAACCTAATAAATAACAAAGATAAAAACAGCAATGTCTCCGCCGTATTAAACCCGGCACCAAAATCTTTCGGTGATTTATTCTCATAAAAAAGCCGACCCAAATGAGTCGGCTTTTAAATAATTAAATGTGCATTCTGTTTTTCTTTTCCAACAAAACCTCTTGCGCTTCCACATGATCTGGATCTGGTACACAACAATCTACCGGACATACAGCAGCACATTGTGGCTCTTCATGAAATCCAACACATTCGGTACATTTTCCAGTTACAATAAAATAAGTATCGTCTGAAATAGGAGTAAAGCGTTTCGATACATCGATGGTTTCACCGTCAACAATAATAGTTCCACTTAAGTTGTTTCCATCGGCCCATGCCCATTCGGCACCTGCTTCATAAATTGCGTTATTCGGACATTCTGGTTCGCATGCACCGCAATTGATACATTCGTCAGTAATAATAATTGCCATATTTGTTAATTTTTATTTAGGATGATAACTCCTGCAAGTTTAGTTTTGTTGTCGCTTTCAAAAAAATAGAATCAGTCTAAATTATATGAATTATTCACATAGAGTCGGAGTTTTTTCCCAATTGGGATACAGATTGTCACAAGTTTCAACAGATATGCCTCATTTACAAGAAGCTTATCTGTTTAATAATTGGTTCACCATTGATATGCAAATGCGTGCAATACAAGCATGGGCTAACTTATTAGAGGAAAATAAATTGGCAGAATGGTTAAAATCATATCAATTTCCTGATTTATCTGAACCCAAAACCATCGCAATTATCATGGCGGGCAATATTCCATTGGTTGGTTTTCATGATTTACTCTCGGTTTTAATAAGTGGAAATATTGCTTTGGTGAAAGTAAGCAGCGATGATTCTGTGCTTATGAAATGGGTGATTTCTCAAATCATAGAAATTGAACCTCAGATGACTCATTACATCCGTTTTGCAGAGGATTATCAGTTAAAAAACTTTGATGCAGTAATTGCAACCGGAAGCAATAATAGTAATCGATACTTCGAATATTACTTCAGAAACAAACCAAACTTACTTAGGAAAAATAGAAAAAGCCTAGCTATTTTAAGTGGAAATGAATCGGATGAAGAATTATCTTTATTAGCCGATGATGTGTTTTTATACTTTGGAATGGGATGTCGCAATGTATCAAAACTACTGGTACCAAAAGGATATAATCTTGAACCCATGTTTATCGCATTTGAAAAATACAAAGACATTATCAACCATAATAAGTACGCAAATAATTATACCTACCACAAAGCCTTGTTTTTAATGAATCAAGATCCACATTTGGATAATGGATTCTTAATTGTGAAACAAGACGATGCATTAGACTCTCCATTGAGCGTATTGATGTTTTCTATTTACGAAACTGAAGACGAGGTTCAATCTTTCTTAGCACTGCACCAAGATCACATTCAATGTGTGGTAGGATCAAGCCAACAGAAAAATTGGATTCCATTTGGCAAATCTCAAGACCCTAAACTAACGGATTATGCAGATGGGGTGGATGTAATTCAGTTTTTAATTGATTTAAATTAAGATTTAAAACAATCGGAAATGATTTTGGCTGCCACTTCCTCCATTGGGTTAAGCCTATCTAACAGCGGATTTATTTCTGTTATTTCAAATGCAAAAACATTTGGTAAATTCCAGAATGCTTGTATTAACTCTTTGGCCTCATCTACTGATAAACCGCCATGCACGGGTGTGCCGGTTCCTGCTGAAAAATGAGGATCTAAGCTATCAACATCAAACGATATGTAAATATGTTGACAATGTGATAAATGGGCAATACTTTTTGAAATAATAGACTGAATGCCTATATTTTTTCTATCATCTGGAGTAAAATGTAAAATATGATGTTCTTGAATAATATTAATTTCCTCCGGTTCAAGATCTCTAATATCAATAAAAACTAGGTTGTTTGGTGAAATTTTTGGGCTAATTTTATTTTTACCCAATTGAATAAGTTGTTTCCATTTTAATTGAGTTTCTTTATCTATTTCAATTTTGTTGGAAGCATTATTTTCTAAACCTAATGCAGCACCCAATGGCATACCATGAATATTTCCGCTGGGGGAAGTATAGGGTGTATGCAAATCTGCATGGGCATCAATCCAAATAACACCTAAATCATTTGAAGGATTAAGATCTTTATATGCACTTATTGCCGCTAAACCATTGCTATGATCTCCACTAGCAATAAATGAAATATAACCATCTTTATGATTTTTTTGAATGCAATCAATGGCATTTTTTTGAATGTTTAATATGCTGTTAATATGATGGGCTTTTGCATAAACATCCTTTTCCTCTTCCAGGAAATCCTCGATATTAACTTGTATAATTTCTGAATTGGGAAATATCTGATGGGGTAAATGTTTCAACATGGCTTGGGGTCCTAATTTAGCTCCCTTTGTACCTGCTCCAAAATCTGATTCAATAGTTATTACTTTTACATTTTTCACAAAACCTCCGAAGGATGGTGGTTTGCAAATATAGATTTATATGGCGCTATAACAAATTTACAAGCACCAAAAGCATCCTAAGCGTAATTAATTAATTCATGATAATTTTATGTTATATCACAACATAATTTATTAAAATTGCACAAACTTATTAAGCATTGAGTAATTTACACATTAAAAACCGGTACACAGATTTAATTCATCAAACCTTTTTCTTTCCTCGTCATGGTTTTGAAGTATTAAACAATCAATTGCATTTCCATGGGGTTAATTTGGTTGATCTAATCCAAGAATTTGGCACGCCTCTGAAATTCTCTTACTTGCCTAAAATTACCAGTCAAATAAACAAAGCCAGGGATTTGTTTGCTTCGGCATTTAAAAAGTATGATTATCAAGGTGATTACAATTATTGTTATTGTACTAAAAGTTCACATTTTAGCTTTGTATTAAACCAGGTGCTAAAAAGTGAGGTTGATTTGGAAACGAGTTCAGCATTTGATTTAGAGATTATTAAACGCTTGAACCAAGAAGGCAAATTTCAAAAAAGTCAATACATTGTTTGCAACGGATATAAAACAAGCCAATATGTAGACAATATGATGGGTTTGGTAAATGATGGATTTGAAAACCTAATATGTGTATTAGATAATGTTGGTGAATTTGATTTAATTCATTCCAAGGCCTCGCAAAGAATGAATATAGGAATTAGAATTGCTACAGAAGAAGAACCCAATTTCTTGGTGTATACTTCACGTTTGGGCATGAGCCACAAGCGAATTGTAGATCTCTATCAACAAAAAATAAAAAATCATCCGCATTTCAAATTAAAAATGCTTCACTTTTTTGTCAATTCTGGAATTAGAGATACGACTTTCTTTTGGAGTGAATTAACTCGTTTAGTAAATGTTTACTGCGATGTGAAAGAGGTGTGCCCAGATTTAGACACTTTGGATATTGGTGGAGGAATGCCAATATATACCTCACTTGGAGTTGAATATGATTATGCATATATGATTGATCAAATTGTATATTATATCAAGGCTATTTGTGACAACAGAGGAGTTCAAGTACCGCATATCTTCACAGAATTTGGTTCATTTACGGTTGGCGAAAGTGGTGGAATGTTGTATTCTATCATTGGTCAGAAAGAGCAGAATGATAAGGAATTATGGTATATGATTGATAGTTCATTTATAACCACCTTGCCTGATACCTGGGGGATTGGACAAAAATTCATTATGTTGGCCATTAATCATTGGGATAAAGAATTTCAACGTATTAATTTAGGTGGTTTAACTTGTGATTCCCAGGATTTTTACAATTCAGACACCAATACTAATCAGGTATTTATGCCTAAATTACCCGATCAAGAACCTCTATATATGGGTTTCTTTCATACGGGCGCATACCAAGAAAGTTTAGGAGGTTATGGAGGAATACAACATTGCTTGATTCCAGCTCCAAAGCATGTATTAATTGATAGAGATGAAGCAGGTAAACTTTCTTATTCACTTTTTGCCAAAGAACAAAATTCTGAAAGTATGTTAAATATTTTAGGGTATTAGTTTGAATAAAGAAGAAAAATTATATATTTGTAAAAAATTAAAAATATGGCAACCACCCGTTTAAAAAGAAAAGGCAGAAGAAATAAAGTAGCTTCAGTATTACGTAAGGTTGGTATTAAAGTTAATACTCAATTGGTTAAGATAAAGTCGCCTAATGTTGAGCGTACTGTTATCGTTGAAGATTAATCTACTTTATTCTGTAAAGGAATTGTGGCCTCCTAGATCTTTCTAGGGGGCTTTTCTTTTTTAAAATACCCTCCATGAAATCTGGGTAAAAAAAAAGGAGTAAATCATTTACTCCTTTTTTTGTTTGTGTGCCGTGAAGGAGACTCGAACTCCTACGCCCTTGCGAGCACCACCCCCTCAAGATGGCATGTCTACCATTTCACCACCACGGCAACTAATTTGGTACGCGAATATGATTCAATTTATTTAATTGAACAAATACTTTGTTACCTAGATCCTCTAATTGGAGATAATATACCTGATATACCATCTACTAAACTTGTAAAGCCATCAACTACCACCGGAAAGTCTGTTACAAATATCACTATTACAAAGGTTACAAATAGGATTAAAAAAGCTCTGAGCAACTGTTTCATTTGAATGAATAAAATTCAAAATTATTAAATTATTGCTTTGATTTCATTTGTTTTAAAATAAGATTTCCCCATTTATATTTAAATTTTCTATTTTAGTAAACCAATTTACAAGATGAACAATCATTATACACTATCTTCAAACAGCTTACAAGTAATTATTTCAGATCTAGGGGCAGAATTAATCTCTGTTACAGATCATTTGTCTCGTTTTCAATTTATATGGCAAGGAAATAATGATATTTGGCCTCGTCATGCTCCTGTGTTATTTCCAATAGTAGGCAAACTAAATAAAAATAGTATCCAAATTAAGCAGCAAAAATATAGTTTGGGTCAGCATGGTTTCGCAAGAGATTTACGGTTTGAACCTATTGAGATTTATAGTAATTTAATTAAGTTTATGTTGGAATCCTCTGAGCAAACCAAGGAGTTCTTCCCATTTGATTTTAAATTTTTTATCACCTATGAAATAAACCTGAATGCACTTTCTATCACTTATTCTGTGTTAAACACTGGCATGGAAAAAATGTATTTTTCAGTTGGGGCTCATCCAGGATTTAATCTTCCAACATCTGACATAAAATCCTATCAAATTATTTTTGAAAAAGAGGAGTTTCCAGAAAGATATTTACTGAGTGACGGTCTCTTAAACGGTGAAAAAGATAAAATTAACATGCATCAACAGGTTTTGCCATTAAATAATGATTTGTTTTTAAAAGATGCAATTGTGCTCAAATCTTTTAAAAGCAATTGGATTAAATTGCTTCAAATGGATGGAAAGTTCGAAATTCATATGGATTGCCCAGGATTTCCTTTTATGGGTATTTGGACAAAGCCACAATGTGAAGATTTCATCTGTTTAGAGCCTTGGCAAGGCATTGCAGATTCAGTTGGTTTTGAAGGAGATATATCTGAAAAAGAAGGTATTTTATGTGCTGAGCCTGGTCATGAGCTTTTATTCAATTATACCATTCGGTTTTCAGCACCGTGATTTAAGAACAAAGCAAAAATGAAGGCACCCAATCCATATACCAATATGTCTAGAACATCTGAGGTATAGGATGTTAGGAAGATAGGGTAAATTCCTTCAAACAGGATAGACAGCATGATCCAAGCCGTAATTATTTGTTTATTGCTAAATTTAAAATCATGGTTCACAAACCTTTGTTGAACCCATAATGCAAAGCTTAACAAGATGGGTAAAAACAAAAAATCATCTGCATAATTATTAAACCACCTTGGACTAATTTGAAAATATTGTAACAATTTATCTATCAAAAATAGAATTGCGATAAAACCGAATTTTTTAAAATTCATTTAACCAGGCAATAAGGCTAAGAGAATCGCAATAAATGCAATAACAGCTACCAAAACTGCTTGGCCCCCTTGCACCATTTTCTCTATAAATTGCCAAAACGTACTATCCTTGGCTTTGTCTAGCTTAAACTTCTGCATCATAGGAGATTGATCTCTTTGCTCGCGCTCCAATTCTGCCCTTTCAGCTCTGTATTGTTTGTCTAAAATTTCGCCACAATGCGCACAAAAGGCTAATTCGCCATTAGTCCATTGCGCGCAATGTTCACATTTTTTGGTTGAACTAATTATTTCCGAAGATTTCATCTAAACGTTTTTCGCGGTATGCAAATATCTCATTTACGTTCTTATCTACAAATAGCCAATGAAGAAAAGGAGCTAATATCCAGCCTTTGGATTTATAAGTCACAATATCAGTCATTTCAGTTTTTCCATTTACCTCTTTAAAGATATGTTGGTGATGCCACTTCACATAGGGGCCACTTAATTGCTGATCAACAAACTTGTAGGGTGGATTCCATTCGCTAATTTCTGTTTTCCAAAAAAATGGTATCCCAAATAGTTTAATTCTATATCTAATGAGTTGCCCCGGGAACATCGGTATTGGCAGTGGAGTAAGAATGGTAAAATGTACTTTAGGAGGGGTAAGTTCATTTAAATTTTCTGCTTTGCTAAAAAATTCAAAAACTTCAGATAATGGTTTATTGATGATGGTGATTGTTTTTAATACTTTTTCTCTCATAGCATAAATAAGACTAGGAGTGGGTAAATTGTTTTAATACTGACAATTTTACTTGTTTAACGATTTATGAATCAATGTTTACAATTGTTTTTAAGCAGAATAATTTAATTACTAAAACATTAATAATCAATATTTTATGTATTATAATTTAAACCTTTTATTTATGCTTATTATTTACAAATGTATATCTACTTATTTACATTTGTTTTAAAGTGTTTACATTTGTATTGTAGAGGCTTTACAATAGTTAAATATCATTGGTTATCAATAAATTATATGGATGAATTAAATAAACGGGTGTTAAGCATTATGGATGCAAAATTCTTAAGTAAGAGTTCATTTGCTAATATGTTAAATATATCATTGCCCGTATTAACGCATATCGGAACTGGCAGAAATAAGCCTGGTTTAGAATTAATTACGAAAATATTAACCCATTTTCCTGATATTTCTCCAGATTGGCTATTAATGGGAATTGGATCCATGTATCGGGAGAGAACTGAGCTGCCAGACCTGAGTAAAGAGCTAAAGGAGATTTCAGATTTACAGGAGAAACTGCCTGATTTTGATGATCATGTAAATCAAATTTTAAATTATCACCAGATATTACTTAAAGAGATTAATTACTTAAAAGAACTAAATCCCTATTTATTGGCTATTCAAAATAATGCACAATATATTAATCAAAACTTAGCTGTGTTAAAAGAATCAATAGAATCTAAATTAAAAAATTAGGTATTGATATTTTAATAATTGATAATCAATGTTTTATAATTTTTAATTAGTTTGTAATTATTTTTTATTAAGCACTAAATTGGCAATTTGTCAGACTCTGTTTTACCATTCAAAGTCTTCATTTATTGAAATGATTGGCAAAATAAATTAAGGAAGGTCCTGAATGATTTTTTTATATCGATCTGTATATAATTTTCCCTCTTTAGCTCCAAGATCTCTCCAAATTTTTTCAATATTCTGAACACGATTATCTGGGTTTGGATGGGTGCTTATAAACTCTAATATTTGATTTGATTGTCTATCTTTTTCAATTTGCTCAAAAAAATGGGCAACACCTCGGGCATCAAACTGAGTAGGGTAAAGGTATTTTACAGAAAGTGCATCAGCATCGCTCTCATCACTTCTACTAAATGAAAGGCTCAATAAATTTGCCCCCATATTTAAAATTCCAGCATGATCAATTCCTAATACAAATTGCAATAAAAGCCCTATGCCCATGTTTTTTACCATTTGTTTTACGCTATGTCGCTCGTCTGCATGTGCAATTTCATGCCCAATTACCCCTGCTAAGGCAGCTTCAGATTTTAGGTATTTAATTAACCCAGTATACACATAAATGTGACCGCCAGGCAAACAAAATGCATTCAATACAGAATCATCTTCAATAATTTGTAAGTCCCAGGTAAAATAGGCTTTGTTTTGAACCGCACCACTTTTTAAGATCTCATCTCTTATCGCTTCTAATCGTTCATAGGCAAATGGGGCATTCTTGGGTTCAATTATTTTAAATTGACTCGGATTTTCATCTATAAATGCTTTGCTTTGATTTCCTAGTTTTAAATCAATTTCATGCGGAATCCAAGAGTCACTGCATGCACTTAGCATCACTAAGGATAAAAATCCGAGTATTAATTTGCTCATTACCAAATATTTGCTCTATCTTCTGTTTTTCTAAACATCTTGTCACCTTCTTTTACTCCAAATGCCTGATAAAATTGCGGCATATTTGAAAGGGTACCTAAAACCCTAAATTCACCCGGAGAATGTGGATCTGTTAGTATTAATTGACGCAAGGCCTCCGGCCGAACATTGTTTTTCCAGATTTGCGCAAAACCTACGAAAAATCTTTGCTCTGGTGTAAACCCATTTATGGTTTCGCCAGGATTTTTATTTAATCTTCTTTGGTAGGCCTCAAATGCAATGGTTAAACCACCTAAATCTGCAATGTTTTCTCCCAGTGTAAGTTCCCCGTTAATATGCAGGCTATCACTCACAAAGTAATTATTAAACTGATTTACGAGTACTTTGGTTTTTGCCTCAAAAAGTTTTTTATCTTCATCTGTCCACCAGCTTTTTAGATTGCCATCGGCACCGTATTTTGCTCCTTGATCATCAAATCCATGCGTGAGTTCATGTCCAATGACTGCGCCAATGCTCCCGTAATTCACCGCATCATCTGCCTCCGCATCAAAAAATGGTGGTTGCATAATAGCTGCTGGAAAAACGATTTCATTTAAAGTTGGACTATAATATGCATTTACTGTTTGTGGTAGCATTCCCCAACGACCTCTATCAATGGGTTTGCCTAAGTTGTTTATCATATCCTGAAACCCAAATTCTGATGCTCTGTATTGGTTGGCTAAATAAGAATCGTCTTTAATTTCTAATTTTGAATAATCTTTCCATTTGTCTGGGTAACCAAATTTTCTATTAAATGAGGCCAATTTTACCAATGCTTTTTCTTTGGTTTCGTTGCTCATCCAAGTTAGGCCGTTAATTCTAACTTTAAAAGCAGCTACAATATCATCTACCATCGCATTCACGCGCTTTTTAGATTCTGGTGTAAATGTTTTCTCTACGAATAATTGTCCTAATAATTCACCAACAATACTATTAGATGCAGCTATTCCGCGCTTCCAAAGTGGTTTTTGTTCAGTTGTTCCGGTTAATACCGTGCTATAAAAGTAGAAATTTTGTTTTTCCAAAGCGCTATTTAAATACCCCGCACTAGTATTCATTACATTCCAATTTAGATAGGCTTTAATCGATTCAAGCGACTGCGTTTCTAAAAGTTGGTTCAGGGCCTCAAAAAATGCAGGCTGAGAAACAATTAAACTATCAAATTTAGCTAGTTTTAATTCATTGAAATAGGTCTTAAAATCAATAGCAGGGTAGGCCTGAACCAATTGATTATAGCTTCTTTTATTATACTGCTTTTCTTGATTTCTTCTTTCTGTTCTGTTCATCGATGGCTTAGCTAAAGCAGTTTCAAAAGCCAAAATATCTTGGCCAAACTGAGCTGAACCAAATCCGAACAAGGTGTTAATTTGATCGATGTGTTTTACATATTCCTCTCTTGTTTTTTGCGACTTTGCGTCTGTTTTAAAATAGAAGTCGCGATCGGGTAAGCCAAGCCCACCTTGTGAGATGTAAGGGATGTAAGCGGTGCTATTTTTTAAATCCTGACCAATATAAAAACCAAAGAAACTGCGAATACCTTTTCTATGAAAATTGGCAATTAGCGGAATAATTTCGCTTTTACTTTTTAAGTTTTTTATAGCATCTAAATCTGCTTTAGCAGGACTAACGCCTTGTTTTTCTCTTTTGGCCTCATCCAAAAATAAGCGGTAAAATGTACCCACTTTATCTTTGGCCGAACCTTTGACAGCGGATTTATCATTGGCAACAGACTCCAAGATTTCTCTTAATACCAAGTTGTTTCTTTCGGCAACGATATTAAAACTTCCCCACCTGCTTTCACTGGCTGGAATTGGGTTTTCTTTTAACCAAGTGCCATTGGCAAATCGGTAAAAATCTGAACCTGGGCTTATTGATTGATCGATAGCGGCCACATCTATGCCTTTTTGTTTGGAATCTTGAATAAAAGCTAAACCGAGAAAAATTCCAGTACAGCCTATT
>CANHDN010000081.1 GCA_947459415.1 Bacteroidota bacterium | reverse complement strand
TGTGAGCAGCCTATACACCTTCTTGGTCTCAAACGGCTTTCCATTGGCAAATTGAATATCTTGGGCTTTGGCATTTTTTATTTTAAAACGAAGCCCAGAAACTGGCCATCCACCATTGGCACTTACTAAATCTAAGAAGGCTAATAATTGTTCACCACTCAGATCTAATACCACCAATTCATTATCAAAGGGCATTAATTCGTAAATGGTTCTAACAAAAATATCTCCTTTATAAATCACCGGAATTCTGAGTCCTCCAGCATTCAAGATACATAAATCTACTTGTATGCCCTTGGAATAAGCATAACCCATTAATTGATCACAAACCATATTCCCCAGAGATCCTTCCGGATTTTCTTTTACCAAATCTTGGGTTGCCACCATCACTCTTTGGTTCATTAAACTATCTAGTTTTAGTTTGTAGGGTGCTATGGTAACTAAAACGCTTTGATCCAAAAATTGACCAGAATCTGAACGAATAGCGCTTGTTTGATGAGTAATAGTTGACAGTTGAAAATTACTTTGACAGGCAGCAAGAAGTAAAACAAGAAAAAAAGAAATAAGAACTCGCAATGGCTTATTCATATCCTTTTTATGCCTTATACTCACCAAAAACTGCACGCAATGTATCTGCAATTTCACCTAGGGTGGTATAATTTTCAACCGCTTCAACCAATAAAGGCATTAAATTTGTACCATCTTTAGCGGCACTGCTAATCTTAGATAACCCAGCTAAAACCAATTCATTACTTCGAGAAGATTTTAACTGCTTTAATCGCTCAGATTGTTCAATTCTTATATGATCATCTACCCTCATAATGGGCGGCATCGCGTCTTGTTCGGCATTAAATTTATTAACCCCCACAATTACCTTACTACCTTTTTCAATATTCATTTGATATTGATAAGAAGCATTTGCAATTTCCTTTTGCATATATCCTTGCTCTATGGCAGATACCGAGCCTCCCATGGCATCAATTTTATGAATATAATCCCAAGCAGCAGCCTCGATTTGATTGGTCAGTTCTTCTACAAAATAGCTTCCACCCATTGGATCTACCGTATCTATTACCCCACTCTCATAGGCAATGATTTGCTGCGTGCGCAAAGCAGTTCTGGCGGCAGCTTCAGTAGGCAAACTCAATGCTTCATCAAAACCGTTTGTATGCAAGCTTTGGGTTCCACCCATAACCGCTGCAAGCGCTTGTAAAGTAACACGCATGATATTGTTCTCTGGTTGCTGTGCTTGAAGGGTTGCACCTCCGGTTTGGGTATGAAAACGCAACATCATTGCCTTAGGGTTCGTTGCACCCATGTCTTTGGCCATTTTTGCCCACATTCTGCGGGCAGCTCTAAACTTGGCAATTTCTTCAAAAAAGTTATTGTGTGCATTAAAGAAAAAAGAGAGTCTTTGGCCGAATACGTTTATATCTAAGCCTTTTTCTTGAGCAGCTTTTAAATAAGATTTAGCATTTGCTAACGTAAAAGCAATTTCTTGGACTGCGGTTGAACCAGCTTCTCTAATATGATAGCCTGAAATAGAAATAGTATTCCATTTTGGCACCTCCTTACTACAATATTCAAAGATATCTGTAATAATGCGCATGCTGGGTTTAGGCGGGTAAATATAGGTACCACGTGCAGCGTATTCTTTTAATATATCATTTTGGATGGTTCCACTAATTTTTTTAATGTCTGCCCCTTGTTTTTTAGCCAATGCAATATAAAAAGCTAATAAGGTTGAAGCCGTGGCATTAATGGTCATAGAAGTGGTAATTTTTTCTAATTCAATACCATCAAACAAAACCTCTATGTCTTGTAAGGAATCTATGGCAACACCCACCTTACCCACTTCACCTTCGCTCATGGCATGGTCGCTGTCATATCCAATTTGCGTTGGCAAATCAAAGGCTACACTTAAACCCATGGTTCCATTTGCCAACAAATACTTATAACGCTTATTACTTTCTTGGGCGGTGCTAAATCCCGCATATTGGCGCATGGTCCAGAGTCTTCCCCGATACATGTCTTTTTGCACGCCGCGTGTATAGGGAAATTCACCGGGTAATTCATGACCACTTTCGCCGGTATATAATTCCTTAATTAGGATCCCAGAATCTGTTTCAAAATTTCTTTCACTCATTTTTTGAAAATTACCCAAATACTAAATCAAATTCTTTTTTTATGAAGCCCAATGCCTTATGGGTTGGCACTACTTCTATATTAATTAATTGCTCAAAAATGGCTTTACTCAAATCTAAACCAACCGCATTAGGACCTAAATCTGAATAGGCCGTATTAATCAGGTTAATCATTTCTTCTTTAACCACCCTAATAACTTGCCAAGCTTGGGCAGACACATATAACTGTTGCGATAAATTATGATTGTATTCTGAATTAATGGCAGAAATAAGTTCCATTTTTAACTGAGAAGCACTCACGCCTGGTTTGTGGGTTCGCATAACTAAACTCTCTGGGCTCATTCTTTCCATCAATAAAACACAACGTTCATAAGCTTGCAGGCGCAATGGTTGCATGGTTTTAATTTGCTCAGATTTTAAATCCATCATTCGTTTTTCATATTCTGTGTCAAAGAAAATTTTAAATTGATAATAGGTAATGATAAACACAATTAGGGCCGGAATGAGATATTTGGTGATCTCTAAAAATAAAACAATTACTTCGTTCATGTAGTCAAAATTTGTCCGAAAATAAGGGATTTTACCAAATTTATTTTCTTAAATTGAACATTTTATGGAAAGCCTTGAATTGTTGCTTATTTTTCTATTAAAAGTATGAGTAAAAAGTTAATTTCGTAAACGTAGTAAATGGCAAAACAAATAAAAGAAAACAAGATAATTTTCGGAGATATTAAAGAATTTCCAGAGAAAGATGCAACGGTTGAACCCAAAGCAAAAAAACCTAATCCCCCAAATGATAAAGAAGCGGGGAAATACCTTAGCTTTATCAAAGACGAACGGTTTTTAAAATCGATAGGGATATTTTTTACTTTTTTCTCTGTATTCCTTTTTATCTCATGTATTTCATTTTTTGCAACTTGGGAAAATGACCAAAGCTTGGTTAGCTCTATCTCTTGGGGCATGCTGGCAGAAATTAATCCAGCCATAGCAGAAAACATATTAGGCACTTTAGGAGCTTGGATTAGTTATGTATTTATCTACAAAGGTTTTGGAATTGCCTCCTTTGCCTTTGTACTCATCTTCTTTTTGTTTGGTGTTTTGCTGCTCACTCGGATGCAACCCTTGTCATTAAGCAAAACCTTAAGATACAGCTTATTTATTGGCATTTGGATTTCTATCCTTATGGCTTTTTTATTTCATGATCATTTCCCAATTTTAGCAGGAGCTTTTGGATATTACAGCTATTTATATCTGAAAGGATTGCTAGGCGCTATAGGAGTTGGATTTGCCTTATTGGCCTACCTGTTCATATTTTTAATTGCCGTATTCAACATCAAATTCTATGCTCCCAAAGCCCTGGCAGAAACAGAAGAATTAGTAACTAATACTCCAGTTAATCAAATGATTGAAACCAATGAAAATGAACCACTACAGCAAATCCCTATAGAAGAAGAGCCAATCAATTTAGATGATTTTGTACTTAAAGAAACTGAGCCCTTGGTTCAGGCAATTGAACCAGATCCTGTTGAAGAAGATCATCTCATTACCATAAACTATACTGAACCAGCGTTTATTGAACCCAAGTTACCTGAACCCATTGTTATTGAAAAGCAAGAACCATTAAAAACGGATAGTGGATTAATTATTGAAGTGCAAGAAATGATAGAGGAAGAGCTTGCTGAAGAAGATCCGGGATTGGTGCACAGTGGATTAGATCAGGCATATGACCCTACCCTAGATTATAGTCATTACCAATACCCTTCCATAGATTTGTTAAATGATTATGGCGATAACAAAGCGAAAGTTGAAAGCGCAGAACTGAGCGAAAAAACGCGCATGATTGAAGACACACTCAAAAATTATGGGATTGGCATCAAGAAAATTTCTGCTACCATTGGTCCAACAGTAACCCTCTATGAAATTATACCACAAGACGGAGTTCGCATTGCTAAAATTAAAAATCTTGAAGACGATATTGCGCTGAGTTTGGCTGCCCTTGGCATTCGTATTATTGCACCTATCCCCGGACGGGGTACCATTGGGATAGAAGTTCCAAATACAAATCCTGCCATGGTAAGCATGCGCTCTGTACTTGCCTCTCCTAAATTTATACATGCAGAAATGGATCTCCCTATTGCATTTGGAAAAACAATTAGCAATGAAGTATTTGTAACAGATTTGGCTAAAATGCCACACATGCTCATGGCGGGTGCAACGGGTCAGGGAAAGTCTGTAGGGTTAAACGCCGTGCTGGCCTCTCTACTTTTTAAAAAGCATCCATCTCAAATCAAATTTGTATTAGTTGACCCTAAAAAGGTAGAATTAAACATTTATAAAACCATTGAGCGACACTTTTTGGCAAAAATTCCTGGTGATCAAGATGCCATTATCACAGATACCAAGTTGGTTATTCATACCTTAAACTCATTGTGCCAAGAAATGGATGATAGGTATGATTTATTGAAGGACGCACAGGTTAGAAACTTAAAGGAATACAATGCAAAATTTATTAGCAGAAGATTAGCACCAACAGATAAAATTAAACACCGTTACCTGCCTTATATTGTAGTGGTGATTGATGAGTTAGCAGATTTAATGATGACAGCCGGTAAAGAAGTGGAACACCCTATTGCGCGATTAGCTCAGTTGGCCAGAGCCATTGGAATTCACCTTATTTTAGCTACTCAAAGACCAAGTGTAAATATTATTACAGGAACCATTAAAGCCAATTTCCCTGCGCGTGTAGCTTTCAGGGTATCGCAAAAAATAGACTCTAGAACTATTTTAGATGCAAACGGTGCAGACCAATTAATTGGTAAAGGAGACATGCTATTTAGCAATGGGAACGATTTAATACGCCTACAATGCGCTTTTGTAGACACCCCTGAGGTTGAGAAAATAACAGAGTTTATTGGCAGCCAGCAGGGTCGTGAGCCTTATGAATTGCCATTGGTTCAAACCGAAAATGAAGATTTTGGACCAAGTGAAGGGTTTGACCATGATAACCGCGACAGTTTATTTGAAGAGGCTGCCAAGTTAATTGTCATGCATCAGCAAGGGTCTACTTCTCTCATTCAAAGAAGATTAAACTTAGGCTACAATCGGGCAGGTAGATTAATAGACCAACTTGAAAAAGCTGGTATTGTAGGTCCTTTTAAGGGAAGTAAAGCCAGAGAGGTAATCTGCAAAACAGAAATGGAACTAGAAGAAGTGCTCAAAAATTTGCGCTAAAAAAAGTTTGGCATAAAATATGACTTTAAACCATTTATAAAATTTTACATCATATTTCAATAATTATTTAAACCTTTGCCCTGTGAAAAAAATATTAATAATCTGCTTGAGCATCCTTTTTATTACTCCAGTATTTGCTCAAAAAAACAAAGCCAATGAGGCTGAAAAGTTAATGGATCGTATTAGCAAAAGGTATAAAGAATTTAAAAGTATCAAAGCTGATTTTGTTTACACCATTGAAAATAAACAACAAAAAAGCCAAGAGAAACAGGTAGGTCATATTCTTATTAAAGGAAATAAATTCACATTAGATATTGCCAATCAACTCATTATTTGCGATAATAAAACCATTTGGACCTATAGCAGAGAGGTAAATGAGGTTCAGGTTAGTGATTATTCACCCAAAGAGGGCGCCATTCGTTTAGATGATATTTTCACCATGTACGGAAAAGGTTTCATGTACAAAATAATTGATACTAAAAAAGAAGGAAACAAGGAATTGGTTTATTTAGAACTTACCCCTAAAGATAAAAAGAAGAAATATTTTAAATTAAAAGTAACAGTAGACAAAACAAATCAAACTGTTTTAAGCACACAAGTTTTTGAAAAGAACGGAAGCATTCACACGTATTATGTAACCAATCAGGTACCTAATTTAAAATTTGAAGATAAAAAATTCGTCTTCGACCCTAAAAAGTACCCGGGCGTAGAAGTGATTGATTTACGCTAGAAACCTCCGCCTACCTCTAATTTTACTGGCGATTTTGGCTCTTTAGGAGTATCTAGAACACTTCCTTTAATAATTAATTGAACACTCCCATTGGCAGAATTAGATTGTACGGTTATTCCTTTTGAGAAAACCCCTCTGTAACTGCCAGCATTATATATGGCCTTGATTTTTGCTTTTTCACCGGGCATAATTGGTTCTCTTGGCCATTCTGGTGTTGTACAACCACAAGCTGGCTGCACATTACTTAAAACCAGAGGGACCTTCCCTTTATTGGTAAATTTAAATTCATGAGCCACTGGCTTACCGTCATAGATTTTGCCAAAATCATGTTCTACCGCATCAAACTCAATCAATGCTTTTGGTTCATTGGCTTGCTGCGCTACTCCTAGCGAACTCATACCCAAAAATAAATACAGAAAAATAATATTTCTCATAAGATTACATAAAAAAGCCTGCACAAATATAATTTATGCAGGCTTTAAAATTTTATTTTTTTTACTTGCTTTCTGCAGGCTTTACATCACCTTTTAAATAAAGGATAACAGTAGAATTTTTTGCGTTACTTATTACGGTAACACTTTTGGTAAACGGACCAGGAGATGCCGCATTGTAAGTTGCCTTTACAGTTCCTGTTTTACCTGGCTTAATAGGTTCTTTAGTCCACTCTGGAGTAGTACAACCACAGCTAGCGGCAGCATTGGTAACAATAAGTGGAGTTTTACCAGTATTTTTAAATACGAATTCATAGGTTGCAGGTACTCCTTGAGGAATGCTACCGAAATCGTGTGTTTCTTTATCGAATTTGATTTCAGCAACTTTACCATCAGGCTGCACATCAGGAGTTTGAGCACTTGCGGTTAATAAACCACCAAAAGCGATCATTGCGGTTAAAATAAATTTTTTCATCTTGCTTATAATTTTTACGTTGTAGTTATTACAATTTCCGTTCCAAAAATACTTTAGTTACATCGCAATAACAATATCTCCTACTTAAATTTTTATTAATTCATTGGTTTAAACAAAAAAATCTGAGTATAATAAAAAAGCGGTCTGGCTCAATATTGAACCAGACCGCTTTAGACTCAGATAACACCTTAAATTTATTCCTTAATTAATTTTCTTGTTAGGATGGTTTCACCTTTAGAAACTTTAATCACATAAATTCCTGTAGCCAGTTTGTTTAAGGCAGAAACAGTCATTCCAGCTCCACCCGCAACTTGATTCATTGTACCTTTAAAGGCCACTTTTCCGTATAAGTCTACGATTTCTACTGAAACTGAAGCATTTTCTGAATGAGTAAAACCTAGGTTAATTTGGTCTTTAAACGGATTAGGATAAACCGTGATTTCCTCGGAAGTTTCATCGGTAAAATTGATCATACGAGCAGGTGAATATTCAAAACTTCCATCTCTGTCTATCATTTTTAATCTGTAATAAACATGCTTGCCTGCAAAAACTTGAGCTGCATTTTTGTCATCAAACTGATAGCTTACTGTTTTATTAGAATTACCAGCAGCTGCGATGTATCCAATGTTTACAAATTGCTTTCCATCCTCAGCACGTTCTATTTCAAAAACCTTGCTATTAATTTCAGTAACCGTATTCCAGATTAACAAGGCATCATCGCCATTACGCATGGCCTCAAATTTAGATAAGGTAACAGGTAATGGTGCAATATCAGTGGTTCCGGTAAAGTCTCCTAAATCATTAATCATACCTGCTACTCCAAACCTGAAGTTAATTGAATCTACCGTAGTCATACTTGAACCAAAATGCCTCCAAGTACCAGCTGCAGTTGATGGCTTTTGAGCTAATTTCAAGTCTGTTATATATGGCACAGTTCCTAACATATTTGGATCAAAAATTAAGTTTAAGTCATAGGTATATAAAGAACCGCCACTTTGTGAAATTCTCCAAAACACATCCATTACCTCAGCATTTGGATTGTTACCATTATTGGTTGGGTCAGACACTATGGCTCCTGTATGATAGGTAGCCGCTATACTGGTAGGTAAGGTTCCACTGAATCCCCAAACTAAGGTAGCAACCGTATCACCATAAGAGATCATTCTTTGTGTATTACCACCACCAATAGTACCGAGAATTGTCATAGGAGCTGGATTTACAGTAGGTGTAAATTCAAATGCACCAATATCTGGGGCTCCTGTTCTTACCAAGGTACTTCTGTTGGCCCCAGTAATGTCTCTTGGCACAAACATGGTTTGTTGTCCGCGACCATTGGCAGCCCAGGCAGTTGCATTGTTAACAGCAGGTTTTAAATCTGTACCAGAAGTAAAATTAATATCTGATAATAATGACCTTCTATCTGTATTTACATTTACCGCATTTCTGTAAGTTGTATAAATAGAGCTTGGTGCAAAGTTTAATCCATTTACATAAGCAAAATTAGGACTCGTTGAATAATATAAATTATTATCTGCCTGACTTGTTCCGCTGGTTGCTGCAAAGTTTGCGTAATAAATTGCATAACTACTAGGGCAATATAAAATATTGTTTACTACCCTTAAATTAGAAGTAGCAACAATTTGAGGCACTGTTGGACTGGTAGTATTTCCAGATATATACAAGGCATAAGAGGTAGTAGGTGAAGTTAAACGAAGGGTATTGTTCATGAAATAAGTATTAGAACCATTTGCATAAAAAATACCATATTGTGTGTTTGAACTAGTCATATTCACTACGTTATTACTAAACATGGCTAAACCAGCCTCTCCATAATAATTAACCTGAGCAGCGTATATACCATAGTACCCAGCCGGACTTTGAATATCATTTCCTGTTACTTCAACATTTCCCGAAATACCACTGAAAAACAATCCATAATATCCATAAGAAGGGCTTGGATTTACTTTGTTGTCTCTCACCTTAGGATTATTTCTACTTAACAAATAGATACCTGCCCAATAAGGTTGGTGAACAAGATTTGAATCAATAACTAAACCAGGTGAATATTGATTGATAATGTTTTGTCCACCTAAAAATATAGAATAGGAACCAAACCTGAATTCATTTTTCACAAAAGATAAATCTGTAGCATTATCTCCATTCGGGCCAAATACTACTGCGTACTGGTCTGCAGTACTGGTGGTAGTAATACCTTCTAAAATACAATTTCTAAAGCTGATATTGTTTGAATTGGTATTGTTGGTAGCAAACTTATTGATAGATACCACGCGTGCAAAAGTAGTATTGGTGTTACGCACAGTTAGATTTTCAAAACTTACATATCCGGCACCACGCAACCTAATGGTGTAATTATCTAATGAAGTAGCATTGGCAGAGGTAATGATTACGCTTGCTGCATTATTACTGGCAGATTTAAATAACACCTTCGCATTGGTATTTGTACCTGCAATGGTTGTTAAATCCATTTGACCTGTATAGGTTCCATTAGAGATATTAAAGGTAACATTACCCGTAACACCACCGCATGTTAATCTATTTACTGCATCAGCAATGGTTAAAAAGTTATTTGGACCAGTTCCACTTGGGTTAATTGTATATACGCCATTTAAAGCGCCACAGAAACTCGTTGAAGTAGTATCATTTAAGTTTTGTAAATCTGCCACCGTATTTGGATTACTTGTATACGCTTTCATATTAACAAGACCACCTGTAAAATTAAATCTTTGATTTGATCCAGAAGGCCCACTTGTAGAGTCAAACACAATCGTATCTGTTGCACCTGGAGCTATTGAACCAGTGTAAGAACGTGTCCTTATTAAGGTATCAACAGCGTAAGTAACATTTAAACTGGTAATGGTATTTAATCCAAAATTTTGAACCACAACTACCACATTCGTTAATCCAGTTTGTACTGGCTTGCTAGGCGTTAATATGGCAATAGCACCAGCATCTTCCGTTGGACGTGAAAATTCATTTACACCAGGATCTGGTGCAGTTGTATTTCTAGCTATGCCATCAATATCTGTTGGAACCGTAGCTAAAGGCATTCCCATACTATCAATGGATGGACTAATGGTTCTTAGGTTAATGGCTGAAAAATAAGTTGGCAATGTCCAAATACTGTTGGTATCGATATTAGTGATAAATACTCCCATAGCCAATCTGTATGTAGCCAAGGTAGGGAAGATTGTATTTACAACGCGAAACGGATAGGCAGAAGGCGAATTATACACATTGTGGTTCACCAACATAGAACTTGCACTCAATGCTGCCGTATTTGTACACCATAATGCCATGGCACCATTTGGAGAAGTGAAAATATTATTCACAATTCTAGCATTGTTAGCAGTTGCAGCATTATTATAATTAAAATATAAGGCACAGCTCACATAAGAAGCATCTGCAGATGTATTATTTACGGTATTATGGGCAATATCTGTAAAGGTATTTGAACCTGCATCATAGATACCATATGAGGTAAATGATGCTTGCCCAATCTGTATCATATTGTTTGCGATGATATTTCTTGAACTAGCATTCGCAATATTTCCAAACATATATATCCCATAACCACCCGCTTGCCCATACATTCTATTTCTGGTAATCCTAATACCATTATCACATTGATAAGTATATAAAGGAGATGCAAATGTATTCACACTATTTCCGGCATTAATAATTACATTATTGTCTAAAACAATTCCATTTTGCCAATAAGCAAAAACACCATAGTAGAATGGATTTACAAACACAGAGTTTCTTACAATATTTCCATTAGCTTTAGGCGACGAATTATTAAATAAGTTTACTCCATAGTAACCACCAACAAGGGTACAGCTATCTATGAGTAAATAATTGGCATTATTCCCAGCATTATTCACATTCATATTATTTGCACTTGAAACAATGGGTGCAAAAGAAGTAAAGCCAGTAGTTAATAAACTAGTTTTAACAGCACACCTTACTACACTATTACTATCTGCAGCATTC
>CANHDN010000080.1 GCA_947459415.1 Bacteroidota bacterium | reverse complement strand
GCCAAAGTAGGGGCTGAAAGGGATGAGGACAGTGTAGTGGCACTTGCAGAGCCAAATAATTCTGCCGCCTCATTAGTCAAATAAAATGTGCTTGAGCCAGTTCCCCAAAACGTAATTACAACAAAGTGATATGTACTATTTGACTCCAATCCAGTTACATTCATGCTGGTACCAATTCCTGAATAAACTACCTTTCCATCTGCTAAAGAAGCTCCTGAAGAAAAGTTTGCGTTTGCTGAATAGGTTGTACCAAACGCAGGAATGGTAGATGTAATTGTAGGAAGTGCATTTTTCCTAGCAATAATGATGTGATTTAAATTATCAGGATTTGACCAAGTAAGCGTCATTGAGCTAGCTGTGATGCTAGAAATCGATACTGTTTGAGCAAAAGATTTTACACTTGCAGCTATGATAAGCAAGCTAAATAGGATTAATTTTTTCATGTTTTTCATCCCTAAATTTTATTTTACATCAATATTTAAAACCCCCGCATTGGCACTAAATTCCTTCTGAACCCCAGCATAAACATACTTTAAGGTTTTTAAATGAATAGGCACCTCAATGCTGCCAGAAAATTTCTCAGATGCCTTCTGTAATTTTTTTAAATACACATGGCCATTTGCATCTACTACCTTTAAAACAGACACGCGTGTGTCATGGGCAATTGGTTTAAATTCAAGAGTAATTTTCTTGGTAGTGCTCCAAGAAAAATTAGCATTTGTTTTAATTTCAGTGAATTTTAAAGGAGCCTCGGAGGCGCCTTTTTCGTTTTTGTCTAACTCAGACTTTTTGCAACTTGTTAAGGTTAATTGCCAAACCAACAACAGCAGGAGTAACAGTTTAAAATTTTTCATTATTTAATAATTTGCTTCATAGAGGACAAAACAATGCCAATTCGAAAAAAATGATTCAATTACTTAATAATCAATTATTTATATTTGTATCAAATTAAGAATAACAACAAGTAAATGTCCCAAAACAGGAAAGAACCGGCTTGAAAGAAGGTATTTAAATTAAAAAATTAAATTTTATTCATTATTTTAATTAATAAAAAATCCTACCCATTGAGATCTAAACAGATTTGCTTGATTTACAGAGCATCATACATTCATTTAAGCAGTATTATTACTAGCAACCTACACCAAGGAATATGTCTCAAAATGGGAAGATTATCTGTTACCATATTATTGAACACGCTATTGTATTTTAAATAAATCAATTATTTTTGATAGGTAAACACATGAAAATATATTTTAGAAATATTTCTTATTTGCTCAGCTTAACACCCGCCTTCGCAGTATGTGCTGGTAACCTATTAGGCGAGAGTTGGTCTGCCCTAAACATAATTTACTCCATGGGCTTTTTAGCTGCATTAGAATGGATCATACAAGTAAATAAGAATAACAACGCAAGTGAAGCAACGGATTCCTTACCCAATCTTATTTTATTGATGCATGTACTAGCCCAAATAGCCTGTTTAGCTAGTTTTTTCTATGGCATTCACACACATGCCTTGCAAGGTATTTGGATTTGGGTGGCAGCCATCAGTATGGGTATTAATACCGGATCGGCAGCCATTGTGGTAGCACATGAATACATTCATCGTAAACCTAGGTGGCAACAATTTCTAGGGAAATTTTTATTGTTTACTGCAGGAAATTTTTATTTCTATATAGAACACCTTAGGGTTCACCATAAGTGGGTTGGTACAGCTAAAGATACTGCCTCTGCAAAGCAAGGAGAAAGTTTATATGCATTCTTTTTACGCAGTGGTTTGGGTCAAATTAAAAGCGCTTGGCAATTAGAATCTGAAAGACTGAAAGCAAAAAAGCAAAGCATGTGGAGTTTAAATCACTATGTTATCAGACAAATTGTACTGCATATCTTGCTTGATAGTGCCATTATCTTTTGGGTCGGACCCACTGCACTTTTAGCATTTGTATTACACTGCCTTACTGCCAATTTTTTATTAGAATATGTAAATTACATTGAGCATTATGGGCTGAGCCGAAAAGAAAGCGAACGGGTTACAGAAGTGCATAGCTGGCAAAGTGATTCACCTATCAGTAGATTCTTATTAATAGATTTAAGTAGGCATGCAGACCATCATTTTTATGCATCCAAACCATATCATACCTTAAGCAGTTACACTACAAGCCCAGAATTACCAAGCGGTTATGCAGGTATGTTCTTTATAGCGGCCATACCTCCACTATGGTTTAAACTCATCGATAAAAGAATACCTCAATAAAAAAATTACAATGCAGTTGGCTTGAACCAATACCTAATTGCTCAAAATAAGCTCTACCCGGCGACATTTTCTGGAATCAATTCTATTTAATAGACCACATCCTGCCTCAGGCGTTATATTGATGCTTGCCTTTTTACCCGGAATATATTTAATAGCGGCTTTGCAGCGCTTAGCTGCTAGTTTGTTATTGTAATTTTCTGAACCAAAAATATCTGTAAAAGCATTCACCTGAATACTTGAAGTATCTTTGTTATAGAGAAATATTTTTATCGCTGCAACTTGCTGTGCATTTAGCCTATGCGAATCAAAAGCATAGAATAAGAGTAACTTTTTTTCACCAATGTGGGCATAAGAACCCGGAACAACATCTGTTAAATCGTCTATGGTTGCATGTTCACTATAATGATGAGCATCAATTTTTTTACTATTATTTATCAATTGAGTATTCACCAACATTTCCAACTTTTGCAGTCGTTCCATCAATTTATCTATTTCGGCCCGTTGCTGAATAATCGTATTGGATAAAGATTCAGATGCAGAAGAAGGGGCTTCATTCAAAATAAGTTTTTCAGACATATACTTATTTACCTTGTTGCGCATTTCAACAGCCTCCTGTTTTATTTGCTCTGAATTACCATTATTGGCCTCTTTTTTTTGTGAAAAAGCCTGGTAGCTCATTAATACAAATGAAACAGCTACTAATATTCTAGCACATTTAGTCATTGTATTTTGCTATTAATAATTCAATAGATGTTTGTAATTCTTTGATGCGTTTAAGCTGTTCAATATTCTCTATTTTGTATTTAGATAAAATCTTTTCTAAATCTTTATTAATCTTAGAAAGTTCATTTTTAACATTCACCAAACCTGGGTTCGACTTCTCTAAACTAATTAGCCCATTGATGCGCAGATTAATTTTCTCAATTTGATCCTCAATGATCGCCTTATCTACAACCTCTTGCTTTTTGGGTGCGCCTCTTTCTGGTTTTTTAAAGTTAAAAGCAATGGCAATCTCATTCTGTGCAGGTGCAAGTCTGGTTAAATCACTGGTATGGTGGAAATAATTATACCCCACAACCACATTTTTAAAATTAAAACCAAAACCAGCAATGACTGAACCATTGCTGCGATATCCTGCAGTAAGGTTTAATACATCACTCCAAGAACCAGTAACCAATAAATCCATCATTTTGGGAGCCTGAGTAAAATTGTAATAATTTAGGGTTGGCTTTAAAGAATATGCTTTATTTTGGTCTAAGAAAAATTTATAGTTGGTACCCATCACAAAAAATCCATTGATAGATTGCGCACCTGTAACCATCATAGGAGAAGAAGCATAAAACTCAAAATGAGATTTATATCTATATACTAAGCCTGCACCTGAGGTGAAGTAAACCCTATTTAAGTCAGGTAAATTAAGGCTTGGATCTGTGCGATCAACTGAGCTATTAATTAAATCCAAATTCAAATTAGTTTGCATGAAACCCACACTTAAGCCAAAAGTTAAATTGTGGTCGTCTTTTAATTTAACTAGTTTGCTATAGGCACCTTCGGTATTGATGGTCTGAAATGCTCCATTCCAATGATTAATAACCTTTAAACCCAAGCCTGTATTATTAGCAAATGGTGTGTGTAAAGCAAAGTTAATGGTGCGGGGAGCAGATTCTATGCCACCAACCATAGTACGTGCATTTAATATGGTATGTATGTTATCGTAACATCCTGCCATGGCTGGATTAGCCAAAAAAGGATTAAATAGATTGGTGTAAAAACTAGACCTATCTTGTGCATTGGCAGTAATTATATTTGCTGCAATTGCTATGAATAAAATATATTTTTTCATGATCATGTTCATTTGATTAGGATTACTATTTAACAATGTTTAAAGCTCCCTTAAATTCATCCCCTGTTTCTGAATTCCTGAATACAAAGAAATAAACCCCAGTAGGCAATCTTTCTCCATTATAAGTGGCATCCCAATCGTTTTTATAATTACTAATTACTTTATACAATTCTAAACCAGATTCATTATAAATTACTAAACTGTAATTAGCATACAGCTCAACATTTTGAATGGCAAAAACATCATTCACCCCATCTCCATTAGGTGAGATAAAGTTATTTGCAGGTATTTCCAAGTTTTGCTCAATTTCATCTTTTACCTGAACAGTAATAACCGCAGTATCGTATAAAGACACAGACTGCTCATCTTTCAGAATAACAGTAAGTCTATATTCTTTTACCTTCTCATAATCGAGTGCAGACTTCAGCGTAAGTTGACCACTGGTTTCATTTAAAGAAAACGGAACCAATGCGGCATCAACAAGGATGTATTTTAGGTTTGCAGCGGCATCTGGAGAACTTGAAGTAAGCACACCAACTACATCTGTGATAGCAGCTTTTTCAGAAATTTCAAATTTCTGGTTATTTATACTTGGCGCTTCACTTAAATCTACAATATTAATGATATAAGCACGTTCAATGGTATCGTTACCAGAATCGCGAGATTTAACACGAACTGAGTAGCTTGCTTTCAATTCAAAATTAGCAGAGAAGTTTGCTAATAACTTATTTTGATCTATAATAAATGAAGCATTATCAGCATCTCCAATTCCAGAAACAAATGAATAGGTATAGGCATCTACTGCATCAATGTCTATGGTAGAGAATGTGCCAACAAGTGTTTGCTTTGCAGCATTTTCATTCAATGTATTATTGGAAAGCAACAATTCGGTTGGCGCATCATTGGCATCATTAATAGCAACAACAAATGCTCTTTCAAATTTTTCTCCAGTTATATCGGTAGTACGAACCCTAATCCCATAGCTCTGTTTAGATTCAAAGTTAAAAGTTTGATTAGTGAATAAGGAATCGTTTTGAATACTAAAACGACTATTATCATTTGCTCCAGTACCTCCTACCAATGAATACACAAATCCTCCATTTTGATCAGCATCAGCAGAAGTAAAGGTTCCAATGTAGGTGCCAATTGGTAAGTTTTCATTTACATTCAAATTACTTATATTAAGTGCAGTTGGGGCATCATTAGTATCTGTAATATTAATCACAAAAGGCCTTGTGAATGCATTTCCAGCAGCATCTGTAGTTTGAATAAAAATCATGTAAAAATTCTTAACTTCATAATTAAATACTTCAGAGGTTCTTAGTTCATTACCAACAATGAAAAACTTGTCATTGTTATTTCCATTCACATTAGCAAAAGCATAAGTAAAGGCATCTAAACTGTCTTCATCTGCAGTACTTATAGTACAAACTGCAGTGGCAATTGGTGCGTTTTCAGGAACACTCGTTTTACTTAATAAGATGTTGGTCGGTGCATCGCTGCTATCTAAAATATTAATAGTAAAGGCTTTTTCATAAGCTCCTCCTCTACCATCATTCGTAGAGATACGAATGTTAAATATTTTTTGTTGTTCATAATTGAAAACGCGATTCGAACGCAATTCAGTTCCTTGAATTACAAAAGCATCATTGTTGGTTGATCCAATACCAGTTACTAAAGAATAGGTAAATGTATTTAGATCCTCATCTGAACTGCTAAGTTTAGCGACTACAGAACGATTTGCCTTCTTTTCAGTAATTTCATTGGTAGATAACTCAATATTAGTTGGCGCATCATTAGCATCACTTACTGTGATATCTAATTGGCGAATAAAACTTAATCCACCTGCATCACTTACCCTTACACGGATGCTATAAATATTCTTTGATTCATAATTAAATACTGTGTTTGAAAACAAGGTGTCATTTTGAATCCAAAAAGAACTATTATCAATTGCCCCCATCCCACTAACAAATGCATAGGTAAATGCATCATTTTGATCGGCATCATTAGTATAAAATACACCAATAGGAGAACGAGTTGGCCTATTTTCATCAATTGAGTTTGTGATCAAAGTAACATTAACTGGTGCATCATTACTATCTGAAATGTTTATAATAAACTGCTTAGTGAAGTTTCCTCCTTTTCCATCACTGGTTTGAATTTGAAGTATGTATAATTTCTTCGATTCAAAATCTGCTACGGTATTTATTTTAAGTTCACTGCCACTAATAATAAAAAACGTATTGTCATTGTTTCCACCACTAGTAAGTGAATAAGTAAACGCATCATTCGCATCTTGATCAATGGTGCTTAAGTTACCCACTAAACTTCCAATAGGTCTATTTTCTGAGATCGTAGCATTTGATAGATTGATATTTGTAGGAATATCATTTACATCTAATACTGTAATACGGAAAGTATCCGCTTTAGTTCCACCATTCCCATCATTGGTTTGAATTCTTACGAGCAAAGAAGGCTGTGCTTCGAAATTAAATACAGCATTTGTGCGCAGTTGATTCCCTACAATACTAAATTGGTTATTATTGAGAGATCCAACTCCAGCAACCAATGAATAGGTAAAGGTTTGCGAAGCATCGGCATCAACCGAAGACAAGAGTCCAACTATTGTTCCTAAGGCAGAATTTTCATTCACCGAACTTGCACTCAAATTAACGGCAGATGGAGCATCATTGCTATCGTTCACAGTAATCGTAAATACTTTCTGAAAACTTAAAGAGCCATTATCTGTAGAGGCTACTCTAATACTAAAAGAAGAAACTGTCTCAAAATCAAGTATAGCTGAAGTAAATAAACTATCGTTACGCACTACAAAACTGTTATTATTATTACTTCCCAAACCATTCACAAGACTGTAGGTGAAGGTATTTCCTTGATCCGGGTCTGTGCTACTAAAAACTCCAATAAAACTTCCAGCGGGCCTATTTTCGTTTACATTAGAAATACTTAAAGCAATATCTGTTGGTGCATCATTTAAATCGGTAATATTAATTTGTAGGAGTTTACTATAACTCACATTTCCTGAAGTTGTAGTTAAATAAATATTATAGATGCTTTTGGCCTCAAAATTAAATACATTATTTGTTCTTAACTGGTTACCTGTTATCAGGAAATTACTATTATCATTACTTCCTATGTTATTATTAAATGAATAAACAAATGCAATTCCCGTATCTTGACATATACTAGACAAGCTTCCAACAAGGGTATTAATGCTTGAATTTTCATTTACATTATAATTAGTAAGTAAAATATTTGTAGGCACATCCACCACATTAGTTACCTCAATGGTAAAAGTTTTTTCAAAAAATGCACCTGCATTATCTGTAGTTCTAATTCTGATAGCATAACTATTTTTAGTTTCAAAATCAAATGTTGTTGCAGTGCGCAAATTATTTCCAGAAATATTAAAACTACTGTTATCAGCTGCTCCTGCGCCAGGTACCAAAGAATAAGAAAAAGTATTCGTAGGATCTTGGTCTAATGAACTTAATTGACCGATAATAGAATTAGCATTTAAGTTTTCAGCAATTTGATTAGAAGTAAGCAAAATATTCGTTGGTAAGTCATTATTATCTATCACACCAATCGAAAAGGTTCTTTGGTATACACCCATGCTACCATCGTTCACATTGACACGAATGCTAAACGAAGATGCTTGTTCAAAATCATAAATTACATTGGTATATAAACTATCATTGCTAATCCTTACATTATTATTCCCTCCACTTCCAGCTCCATTTGCGAGTGTGTAGATATATGTACCGGTTAAATCTGGATCTATCGCAGACAACTTTCCAATGAATGTGTTTATACTTAAATTCTCTCCAATTGAAGTATTAGTTAAGGCAATATCTGTTGGTGCATCGTTACTATCGGTAACAGATAAACTAAATTGTTTACTATATAATCCACCATTACCATCATTGGTTTGAATAAAAATTACATAATTCTGCCTCGATTCAAAATCGAATAAGGCGTTGGTGCGCAACTGAGTGCCAACTATAGAAAATTGTGCGTTATCGTTGCCTTGTACATTTACAAAGCTATAAATGAATGAATTTCCAGCATCTTCATCAACGGTAGTAAGGTTTGCAACAAAACTACCTAGAGGTCTATTTTCTGCATAGCTAACCCCAACATTATTTCCACCCAATTGAATATTGGTAGGTTGATCATTTTGATCTACCACAGCTATGGTAAATTGCTTTTCAAAAGTATTGTTAGCGATATCAGTCACTCTAACTCGAATAGCATAAGAAGATTTTTGTTCAAAATTGAAACTGGCTGAAGTACGCAATGTAGCGCCAACGATATTAAAACTTGCATTATCTGTACTTCCAGAACCTGTAACAAGGCTGTATGTATGGATTTCTCCTAAATCGGCATCAAGCGCAGATAAAGAGCCAACCGTTGCAAGAGATGATAAATTTTCATTTACACTCGTATCAGACAAAAATATATTAGTAGGTGTAGTATTTACGTCTTGAACAGCTATAGTGAAAGTTTGCTCAAAACTACATCCATTTGCATCTGTAGTGCGCACTCGAATTGCATGAGAAGATTTCTGATTAAAATTAAAAATCGCATTGCTACGTAATTGATTAGATGAAATATTAAAGTTAGCAATATCTGCACTTCCTGGCCCAGATACCAAAGAATACGTGAATGTTTCGCCCGCATCTGGATCTGTACTAGACAACAAACCAATTACCGTATTAGCAGCTAATCCTTCTTGTATGGTATTTGAACTTAAAGCAAGCGCTGTAGGCTGATTATTATTACGAATTACAAATGGGCTAACCGTTGCACCATAAGATGCATTGTCTTGGAAAGCAGCAGTAACCTTGGCATCATGAATAACATCGTTAGCAGCATTATAAATTTTAAAAGTAACAGTTTCACCTGATGGCACATTACTGTATACAACCATAGAAGCAATATAACGGCCATTTATCACATTACTTGTAAGCACTGTTCCTCTGCAGGTATCATTCACAAATGCCCCAATTCTGTTACTTGGGCTTAACAACTCTACACAGTTAATATTAGCCACTGCAGTGATAGTCATGGAGTATTGAAAAGCAGCAGGATTTACTGTCCAGGTGGGTGGAGGTGCTGCCATAGCCAATCTAAAGGTAAGCAGCAAAATTAAAACGCTTAATAATCTGTATTTTTTCATCTCTAAATCAATTTTTTTATGTTATTTTTTAATAATTTTTGCTCTAATCTGCTGATTACCTGAATTAATTTCTACAAAATAGAAGCCTGGCTTAATAGAAAGAGCTCTTTGTTCTGGATCCCAAATAATATTAGCCGATGTTGCTTGTGAGGTTTCATAATTAAACTCATCTATTGTTTTACCTGTTAGATCATACACCACAACTTTTACAAGGGGAGCACTTATGTTTTGAACAGATAAAGAAATCTGATTCCCAAAAGGATTAGGGAAAACACTCAAGGATAAGCCGGCTTGAATACTGGTGGTAAAGTTCTCGCAAAGGAAATTTCCAGAAGGCTTTATTTCTATTGGTTTCATTAAGCTTCCTAAATGTTCATTCGCGCCAAATTTTAACTGTCCTTGCATGTTTATCGTGGTCCCTGTTTGTTCATCAAGAAGTTTGAATTGAATTACTTCATTCGATTCATTGGCATTAACAGTAATAAAATACAAACCTCTATTTCCGGTTTGTGTGATACGAGTTACTCCGCGTAATTCATTTCCTGAATAGGCTCCTAAACTTAATCGACCAGATAAAGCTGCTTCCTGGCAAATGCCTGCATCAATTACTACACTCATATTTTGCTCATACAGATGTGGATTATGAGTGAAGTAATTACTTTGATAAGTATTTGGAACAGCTTGTGTTTTACCAAACATCGCTGTACGTGGATACATAAAACTAGTATTTACTGCAGACTTGTACATATATCCTTTACCCGGCATAAGGGTAGTTAAATTACCCACCCATCCAATCACCGGATCATACAAGGCAAACTGATTCTGACTCTTCACTAAATCTCCATTACTCGAATTTAAAGAAGAAAATGCTTCTGTTACACTAAGATTTCTTTGCGATCCAAAACCTATCCAATTCCACCCTGTATTTAATTGAATCGGACGTTTCGATGGGTCAATTTCCACTCCAGAAATTTCTAATGTATCTCTATTAGCTAATCTTAATCGGTAAGAACTTTCTGGTTTAATACCAGCCAATGGACTAGCTAATGAGCCTGCCCAACCTCCTGAAGTGTTATAATCTGCAAATTTACTTTGATCACGAATTAGGTCGCCGTCTGTTAACACAATATTATTTAACAACTTATTCAAGTCGTTAGAATCTGTCATCATTAAATTAAATGATACCCAATTCCAACCAGCTACTAATGGAATAGCAGTTGAGAGCTTATCTGTGGCATTAAATATTTGTGGATTATTGATACTTCCCACTAATCCATTACTAATAAATTCAAGTCTTGGTAATACATCCGAATGTACTTTACCAGATGAAGCATTCCAAATTCTGAATTCAAGCGACTCACCAGACGAAAGATTACTATATACAGTAAGGTAGGCGTAATATCTATCTATTTGAGGGAAATATTGAAGGGTAGCAATTCCACGACATTCTCCGCCCACAAAGGCTGCAAGTTTATCATCTGGATTAGTCGAAATTACGTTATTGATTCGTATTTGACCAACAATATTCATGGCATTTTCAAAGCTTGCAGGGGTAATTCTCCAACTCGATGGCAAATCTGCATATACTTTTAATTTAACCAATAAGCCCTCTGGGAAACCAAAGTCTGTGGTCAATTGTACCTCTTGTTCATAGGACCCGATATTTACATTTGGATCTATGTTAAAGGTAATTGTTTTGGTGCTATTTGGACTAATTGTTCCGGATTCTGATGAGGTACTTAACCAAGCAGGTAGATTTGAAATACTATACTGCTTAATTGAACCACCCGAATTAATAATGGTGCTTGTAAAACTGAGTGGTTCATTGCGTTTTTT
>CANHDN010000079.1 GCA_947459415.1 Bacteroidota bacterium | reverse complement strand
TAGAGTTTAAGAAAGTGTTGCCTGTACAAAAGGTTGTTAAGCTATATTTGGCTGAACATGAGTTTAAGCGTGAATTATTGAGGCAGCTCAAGGGCGAGCGAAGGCCATAACAGATTATTTTTACATTTTTATTATTGCCTTAAATCAATTTTTATTGAAATTTGTTTTTCTAAGTGAAAGCGAGTTGAAATGAAATTGAAAATCCTTTATTTTTTGTTAGTAATAATAAGTACTGGATGTTCCGTCCGTTACCGAGATTTTACCAAAATAAAGAGTGGTCCAAAACTAGGAAGTGTATCTCTTCAAGTGATTAATTTATCTCCCCAATTGTTGAACTCAGATTTTGAAGCTGCAGTAAAACAACAATGCGCCCATAGTTTACAAAAGAAAGGATATGTACTCAGTGATAAACAAGCCTTGTTTCATTTAACGGTAGCTATCAAAGTAGATTCTGCTATTTCTTCAGGTATGGCCTATTACGGACATGGCGTGCAATATCCATATTCAAGGAAAAGCAAAGGAATTTTATTGAGCATGGAAGCCCATAATAATAAGTTAAAAAGACGCTCCTGGGAGAATCAATATGACTTATATTATTTTGGTGATTTTGCGCGTGATGTAAAACGAACTAAAGGCGTTGTTTCATATATGATTGCCAGTTTTAATAAACCTATTTGATTGGTTTTTATTCATTTTATGCTGCTTTATTATGTTAAAACAAGAGCTACTATTATCAGAAAATGAGTCACTCATAACTAGAGATGGTAGGCTTACTTTTCATCCTCGTTTTTTAGATGTTGATGAGGCAGATTTTTATTTTGAAAAGCTCTTACAGCAAATAAAATGGGAGCAATACGAAATTCAACTATTTGGTAAAAAGATTGCTCAACCTAGACTTACGGCTTGGCATGGCGTGCATCAAGCAGCCTATTCCTATTCTGGCATCAGCCTTATTCCGCTTCCATTTACATCAGAATTATTATCTATTAAACAAAAAATAGAAAGCTTTACTGGCTATACATTTAATAGTGTATTGTTAAATCTATATAGAAATAATCAGGATAGCATGGGCTGGCACAGTGATGATGAAAAAGAATTGGGAAAAGAACCCTTTATTGCTTCTGTTAGTTTAGGTTCTTCTCGGGCGTTTCAAATAAAACATAAAACAGAAAAAAAATTGAAAGGCAAAATAGAATTAAGCCATGGTAGTTTGCTTTGTATGGGCGGGCTTATGCAAAGTTATTGGCAGCATGCTGTGCCAAAAACTGCTATTCCTTGCAAAGAGCGGATAAATCTTACCTTTAGACAAATTGTGGAGAGATAAGTCTATTTTTTTTTGCTGTGAGCCTGATTGTTTAACTGCTTCAACTGAGCCTTTAATGAAAGAATATTTTCCTTCTGTGATTCACATAGGTCTTTGTATAACTGTAGTTCTTTCTCTATGCGGCTATTTTCTTTTTGAAGGTTGTTCAGGTTTTGTGATTTATAGCCTTTACTAGCCTCGTTCACTTCATTTTCTAATGTATCAAAATCTAGGTCTAATACCTCACAAATTTTTTTGATGGTGTAATAACTTCCTTGTCCGGTTTGTTCAATGCTGCTTACTAAGGGCCTGGTTTTATCGATCTTCTCTGCTAACTCCTCCTGTGTAAGTCTTTTACTAATTCTAGCGAGTTTAATTTTTAAACCTTTGTGCATCTATGTTGCAAGGTTTACTTATTATTTGTTACATTGTGATATAAATGATAACATTTTGAAGTTTTTATTTACATATTGTAAGTTATCCTATTTTTTAGTATATTTGATTTTATTGAACATTCAACCATTTAAAAAGCATGCTTTATTTATTCATGATTGCCTTAGATTCTTTTGATGATAAGCATGAGCAAGAGCAACTCTCTGAATTAATACGAAAGGCATATATGGGTATTGAAACCTTAGCGAATGGGTTCGAAAATAATTTTAGAAGTTTATTGCAAACTTCTCCTGTTAATTTAGCTTTCAATGGTTTACTAGATAAACAGTTTTCTCAAGCGGTAGATGAATGTATTAGAACTAAAGATGAGGTTATTTCACAAGTATTAAATATGGATGAAATAGCTTTGCAAAAGATTTCATTAACTGGAGCTGCTATGCAACTTAAGTTGCAAATTCTAAATATTAATTTGCTGCGCCTGGAAAAAAACTATTGTGATTATAGCCTATTGTCTGTGGCAAAAGATTTAAGTAATGCAATCGTTGAATTATTAGCTATTTTAGAAAAGCTAAGTATAATACTCCAATCAATTATTCCCTTAATAAATATGCTACAGCTGGTTCAATCCTTATTAAGAGAAACAGCGCGGGTGTCCTTCTAGCGATTTATTTTTATAAATCAATGGCGTTTGCTACAAGTTCTGCAAGGTCTTTTACTTCCATATCTTGCTCTTTATTATGGTGTTTTACTCCATCTCGCAGCATGGTCATGCAGAATGGGCAAGCTGCTGCAATAATAGTTGCATTGCTTTCCATCATGTCATCTGCACGTTCAATATTTACCTCTTTCTTTCCGTTTTCGGCTTCTTTAAACATTTGTGCTCCGCCTGCGCCACAGCATAATCCATTTGCTTTACTTCTTTTCATTTCAACTAAAGCAGCATCAAGCTTTTGGATAATTTCTCTTGGGGCTTCATATATATTATTTGCTCTGCCCAAATAACAGCTATCATGGTAGCTGATACGTTGACCTTTAAACGCACCGCCTTGTATGCTAATTTTACCTTCTTGTAAGAGCTGGTTAATGAGGGTAGTATGATGCAAAACTTCAAAGTTTCCACCTAATTCTGGGTATTCATTTTTTAAAGTATTAAAGCAATGTGGGCATGCAGTAACTATCTTTTTTACTTCATAAGCATGCATGGTAGCGATGTTTTGCATGGCAAGCATTTGAAATAAAAATTCGTTACCTGCACGTTTAGCGGGGTCTCCGGTACAAGATTCTTCGGTACCTAATATGGCAAATTTTAATCCGGCTGCATGTAAAATTTTAGCCACTGCTTTGGTTACTTTTTGCGCTCTTTCATCAAAACTTCCGGCACAACCTACCCAAAATAATATATCTGCTTGTTCTCCTGCCGCCATCATATCGGCCATGGTGCGTACTTTAAATTCGTTCATCGTAAGATTATTTTTTTATATTTTACTACTAGAATAAGTCTTTTAGCTGTTTAATTCTTGAGTCCAGTTGGCTCTATCCATCGGACTAAATTGCCAAGGGGCTTGATTGTTTTCCATGTTGCTAAACATGTTATTAATAGGGGCTGGCGCAGCACTTTCTTCCATCACTTTATACCTGCGCATTTCTACAATAATTTCCATAGGATTAATATTAATTGGGCAAGCTTCTACGCATGCATTGCAGGTGTTACATGCCCATAATTCTTCCTCTGAAATATAACTATGTAGGTTTTTATTGTCTGCTATAAATGTTCCCTTGTTGGCATCTATGTTCTTTCCTACTTCCTCTAATCTATCTCGGGTATCCATCATAATTTTTCGGGGAGACAAGAGTTTTCCAGTTTGGTTTTGAGGGCAACTGCTGGTGCACCTGCCGCATTCTGTGCAGCTATATGCATCCATTAAGTTTTTCCAAGTTAGGTCTGTTACATCTTTTACACCAAAGCTAGTAGGAGTCTGATAACCTTCTGGAACTTGTGCGTTTGGATCGAGCATGAGCTTTACTTCTTGCGTAACACTTGCCATGTTGTTGAACCCTCCTTTAGCTTTTAGGTTTGAGTAATAGGTGTTTGGAAAAGCTAAAATGACATGAAAATGTTTACTAAATGGCAGGTAATTCATAAAAATAAAGATTCCTATAATATGGAACCACCACGAAGCTCTTTCAATCCAAATGAGGGCGCCATCACTTAAATGGAGGCTTTCAAGAATAGGAACCACCAGCCAAGAACTTATTGGAAAACTACCTGCAATGAGATAGTGCTCATTTCCTCTTAACTGTAAAATTTGATCTGCTGCATTCATGTTTAATAAAGCAGCCATTAAAATGATTTCTACAAACAAAATGGTAGCCGCATCTTGGTTTGCGAATCCCTTTAACTCTGGACTTTGAAAGCGCGCTAATTTTATAATATATCTTCTACTTAAAAAGAAAATACAAGCAATCAATACACCAAATGCTAAAATCTCAAAGAAACCAATAGCTAAATGATAAGTCTTACCTAAAAATGAAAGCACCCTGTGGGTTCCAAATATGCCATCTATGAGTATTTCAATGACCTCTATGTTTATTAAGATAAATCCTGCGTATACAATAAAGTGTAAAATAAAAGGAATAGGCCTTGCCGCCATTTTTGTTTGTCCAAAGGCAACTTTTAACATGGTTTTCCAACGTAAGGCTTTGTTATCGGAGAGATCTACATCTCTACCCAACAAAATGTTTCTTCTTATTTTACCCAAATTTTTGGAAAAGAAATAGGTGGCTACACCACTTAAGACTAAAAACAATATTTGTGAAATCATATTTTTTACTTCTCGCACAATATTAAGATTTTGGTTCGAACCAAAACAATATTTGTTGAAATTGGGCTGTATGTTTCAGCTTTTCAAACAAAGTTTTTCGATTAATTTGCTTTATTGTAAGGAATTAGTATTTTTGTCTAACGGTTGTTAGGCAAAAAATGGGCGATCATCTCAAAAATATTAACAAAGATCAAATTGTAGCAGTAGCAGCAGGGCTATTTAGGCAAAAAGGATATGCCTCTAGTTCTATGCGTGATATTGCATCAGTGTTGCATATTGAGGCGGCCAGTTTATATCATCATATTAAAAACAAAGATGAAATTTTGGAAATCATTTGTTTTAGTATGGCCAAGCGTTTTTTGGATTCAATAGCGGAAGTGAATGATATCTATTTTAATGCCGAAGAAAAGCTTAGGAAAGCAATCTTATTTCATGTTGAAATTATTACAGAAGACATTGATAAAAGTGCTGTTTTTTTGAGGGAATGGAGGAGTTTGCCCGATGCATTTTTAAAAGATTTTTTGCAATTAAGAAATCGCTATGAATCTGAGTTTACAAGCATTATTGAAAACGGTATTGAGGAAGATCTTTTTGAAACCACTGATAAAAAATTTGCAGTGCTAAGTATTTTAAGTAGCGTGAATTGGATCAATGAGTGGTATGATGCTGCAGGTAAAATGAAACCAGATGAAATTGCCCAGCGAATAAGCGATTTTGTTTTAGGAGGCTTGAGAAAAAAGTTAGTAACTGATATCAACTATAAACCATAAATTATTTAAAGAAATTAATATTACAATTATGTACGGAAACGCTTACATTGATCCTAATGACAAAGCTGCCATGATGCTGGCAGGAGAAGATCCACAAAAGTTGGCAGAATTTGAGGCACGTATTGCACGTGGTGAAAAAATAGAGCCTAAAGATTGGATGCCAAAAGAGTATCGCAAGCAATTAATTCGCATGATTGAACAACATGGTCATAGTGAAATAATTGGCGCATTACCTGAAGGTACTTGGATTACCCGTGCCCCAGGATTTAAACGTAAACTGGCGCTCATGGCTAAGGTGCAAGATGAGGTAGGCCATGCTCAGTTGTTATATAGTGCGGCAGAAACACTTGGTAAAAGTAGAGAAGCCATGATTAATGATTTAATTACAGGCAAATCTAAATATTCGAATGTGTTTAATTATCCGGCTTATACTTGGGCTGATGCCTGTATAATAGCTTGGTTAATAGATGCGGGTGCTATTATCAATCAGGTGGCAAATGCAAAGGGAAGTTACGGCCCATACTGCAGAGCCTTAGACAGAATTTGTACCGAAGAGTCATTTCATTTAAAATATGGGCATGATAATGTAGTAACCTTGGCAACTGGTACGCCCAAACAACGCGAATTAGTTCAAGCTGCTTTAACTCGCTGGTGGCCTCCCATTATGCACTTTTTTGGTCCTTCAGATAAAATTTCTAACCATACAGAGATTCTGATGAAGTGGAAAGTAAAAATGGCAACCAACGATGATATGCGTCAGCAGTTTTTAAACATGTATGTTCCAAAAATTTGGGATTTAGGTTTAACACTTCCTGATCCAAATCTGAAGAAAAATGAGGAAGGAAAGTGGGAATATACCGAGCCAGATTGGGAAGAATTTAAACGAGTTATAAATGGTGGCGGTCCTTGCAATGCAGAAAGATTGGCCGTTAGAAGAAATGCTGAAGAGCGCGGGAGATGGGTAAGAGAAGCATTAAATACAGCAGATTCTAAATACATGGTTCCATTGGCCTAAACCCAGCAAGAGAATAAATGATTAAATCACTAGATCCGCGAGTAAACCGCGCTGCCATAGAGGAAGAGAATAGCATTGAGCCATTGAAAGATTTAGATCAGTGGGAAACTTATGAAGTGTTTCATCAAAAACGCAGAGGCGACCAACACATGCATGTGGGTATTGTTCATGCACCCAATGCAGAGATGGCTCTTATATTTGGAAAAGAGCAGTTTGGAAGAAGGGGTTTGAGTGTAAATATTTGGGTGGTTAAAACCCGTGATGTATTTACCACAGATTACGAAGATTCAGATATTTTTGAAACGGTGCCTGAAAAACAATACCGTGAGGCTGGTGGCTACAAGGTTATGGATAAGATAAATAAATTTAAAAAAGGGCTTTAATATCAACCTATCATGAATACCGAAGCAATTAAAGAACTTCTTTATAAAATGGCAGATGACCTGCTCATTATTGGACATAGAAATAGTGAATGGACTGGGCTTGGTCCGATATTAGAAGAAGATATTTCTTTTAGTAGTATGGCACAAGATAAAATTGGACAGGCACAGGCCCTGTATGTGTTGTTGCACGACCTAGGAGAGCAAGAGCCAGACACTGTCGCTTTTACAAGAAATGCCAATCAGTTTCATAATGCTCAACTCGTAGAACTGCCCAATGGTGAGTATGATTTTAGTTTGATGCGTCATTTTTTATATGATCATGCCGATCAATTGCGTTTTGAAGCACTAGCAAATTCAACTTACGAACCTTTAGCTAAAGTGGCTCGAAAGGTAAAAGGAGAGTTAAAGTATCATGTGTTTCATGCCAATACTTGGGTTACAAAATTAGGTCTGGCAAATCAAGAAAGTCATGATAAAATGCAACATGCCTTGAATCATGCGTGGAATTATGCCTTAGGGCTGTTTGAACCAAGCGCGAATGAAGCGGCTTTGATTGATGAAAGCATTTTTATTGGTGAAAACACCTTACAAGAACAGTGGTTACAGAATATCACACCTGTACTTTTAAAAGCCGGTTTAACGATACCAAATCCATCTACCTGGAACCCAATAGTGGGTGGAAGAATTGGAATACATACAGCACATTTAGAGCCATTGGTAGAAGAAATGAGCGAAGTGTTTAGGTATGACCCAACGGCAGAATGGTAAACCACATTTAAAGCCATGAAAACATTTTCTATTGCCATACATGGAGGCGCAGGCACCATCTTACCTGCGCTTATGACACCCCAAAAAGAACTCGCTTATCGCACTGCCTTAAACGAGGCCATTAGGTTAGGTTCTAACATTTTAGAAAAAGGTGGAAGCAGCTTAGATGCCGTTGAAGCCGCCGTGGTTTCTTTAGAAGACTTTCCGCTATTTAATGCTGGCAAAGGTGCTGTTTTTACCCATAAAGGAACCCACGAAATGGACGCTTCCATCATGAGCGGCTTAAACCTAAACGCTGGTGCCGTTAGTGGCGTATCTAAGGTAAAAAATCCCATCTCATTAGCAAGGCTTGTTATGGAAAAGTCTGGTCATGTTTATCTGAGTGGTCAAGAGGCCGAAATCTTTGCATCAAACAATGGTTTACCTATTGAATCTGACAACTATTTTTATACAGACGAGCGTTATAAACAGTGGCAAGATGTTAAAGATAGTGATACCTACCAATTGGATCATACAGATAAAAGTGAACAAGGCGAAAAAAAATTTGGAACAGTAGGCGCTGTTGCACTCGATCTTCATGGAAATCTTGCCGCTGCCACTAGTACTGGCGGGATGACGAATAAAAAATTTGGAAGAGTTGGTGATACGCCAATTATTGGGGCAGGTACTTATGCAAATAATCATACATGTGCCATTTCTTGCACCGGGCATGGCGAATATTTTATAAGAGCGGTGGTTGCCTATGATATTTCGTGTTTAATGGAATATAAAGGCCTTAGTTTAAAGCAAGCCTGTGATTTTGTAGTGAAAGAGAAACTAGTGAAAATGGGTGGAGAAGGCGGTTTAATTGCAATAGATAAAATTGGGAATATTGAATTACCATTTAATTCTGATGGCATGTACAGAGCTTGGCAGCATAGCGGCGAAGCCATACAAACGGCTATCTACAAATAAACAAACGAAAATTTTACCTTAAAATTAGATTAAATTTCCTAAGTTTGCGCCTCTATTAAAAGGCCCAAGTCGTTTTGAAATTTTTTATTACCAAAACATTATTTTTACTCTTTCTCTTGTGTTTTACACAGCTTATGAGAGCTGAGATGCCTTGTATTAAGGTCAGCCAAATTTATCTTGATTCTAACAGTTGTCAGCTAGAAAATGCTCAAAATAGCCACGCAAACCTAGAGCCGTTTTGGCCTTTAGATAATCATAGTATAGAGGAGCATTTAATAGGCGAGGAAGTATCAGAGGAAGATATGTTATCAGATAAAAAAACGTTTCTCCTAGTTACTAGGGTTCAAAGCAAACGTAAATTATCTAATAATTTAGCTCAAAAGCCTTCCAACGAATCTAGAGGCATCCTAAGCCCTCCTCCAAAAGTGTAAAGTTTGGTTCGAACCAAAGCCTAGATTACCCCAATTACATTACAAAATTTATTATTATTTAATGAAAAATCTTTCAGTAGTTGCACTGTGCGCTAACATGCTTATGTTGATGGCGTGCAACAATAATGGTGTAGGCGAAAAAGCGCTCACCAAATACCCCGTTACCCAACCTATTTTGTTAGATACCAACTATTTTAGCGAGTATATAGCCGAAATTCAATCGGTTCAAAACATAGAAATTAGAACCCGCGTAAAAGGCTTTATAGAAAAAAACTACTTAGATGAGGGCAAAAATGTAAGTGCCGGACAGTTAATGTTTAGTTTAAGCAGCTCTGCATTTACCGAAGAAGTTTTAAAAGCCAAGGCACAAGTAAAATCTGCCATTGCAGAAATGCGCACCGCCCAATTAGAATTACAAAACAAGAAACTATTGTTTGATAAAAAGATTGTTTCTAAAACAGAATTAGAAAAAGCCCAAGCCAATTTAGATGCCTTAGAGGCAAAAGTAGAAGAGGCAAAATCACATGAGGCCAGTGCTAAGCTACATTTATCGTATACCAAAATTAGCGCTCCTTTTGATGGCAGCATCAATAGAATTCCTTATAAAGTCGGGAGTCTTATTGATGAAGGCACCTTGCTTACAACCCTTTCTAATAACAAACAAGTGTATGCTTATTTTAACGTTTCGGAAAAAGAATATTTAAAATACATAGCCAAAAAAGTGGACGAGCAAGATATTTTATTGCAACTAGCAGATAACTCTATGCATAAATACCCCGGTAAAATACAAACCATAGAAGGCGAATTTGACAAAAATACCGGAACCATAGCTTTTAGAGCAGTATTTCCTAATCCGGAACTGGTATTAAAACATGGTTCTACTGCCAAAGTGCTCATAAGAAACGAGCTTAAGAAAGTACTATTAATTCCGCAAAAAGCTACTTATGAAATACAAGATAAACTATACGTTTTTGTGGTAGACAAAGAGGGGAAAATTAGCACCCGAAACATCCAAATTGGTATGCGATTGCCCCACTTATTTGTGGTAGAAAGTGGATTAAGTACCACAGATGTGGTATTATATGAAGGCATACAAAATGTAAAAGATGGCAACCAAATAAAGCCAGATTTAATAGGTATGCGCAGTATTATTAAAACCCTACAAGCCCAATAAAACAAACTATGGTAGAACAATTTATTCATAGGCCGGTATTATCTATTGTAATATCGGTGTTTATAGTATTGCTTGGTTTATTGGCTTTAACAAAGTTGCCCGTTACGCAGTACCCAGATATTGCACCACCAGCAGTTACTGTTACCACCAAATATACGGGTGCCAACGCAGAAGTGTGTGCCAAAGCAGTGGTAACACCCATAGAGCGTGCTATTAATGGCGTACCCGGCATGACCTATATGACCTCTGTTTCGGGAAATGATGGAACCAGTATTATTCAGGTTTATTTTGAGGTAGGTACCGACCCTGATGTGGCAGCCGTAAACGTACAAAATAGGGTAAGTACCGTTATAGACGAAATGCCAGAGGAAGTAATTAAAGCAGGGGTTATAACAGAAAAGGAAGTTAACAGTATGTTGCTTTACCTTAACTTGGTAACCACAGACTCTACCCTAGATGAAAAGTTTATTTACAACTTTGCCGACATCAATGTTTTGGCCGAACTTAAAAGGATTAATGGGGTGGGCTTTGCAGATATTATGGGGCAAAGAGAATATTCTATGCGTATTTGGCTCAAGCCAGATAGATTAACCGCTTACGAGATTTCTGCTGCAGATGTAATAACAGCCTTGCGGAGTCAGAATGTAGAAGCTGCTCCCGGAAAGGTGGGTGAAAGCTCTGGCAGAAGCGCTCAATCTTTACAATACGTAATTAAATATACGGGCAAATACACAGAGAAAATAGACTACGAAAATATTGTTTTAAAAGCCAATGCCAGTGGCGAGTTTTTGCGTTTAAAAGATGTGGCCGAGATAGAATTTGGTTCTTTAGATTATGATGTTTTATCAAAAGAAAATGGCAAGCCATCGGCAGCTATTATCCTAAAACAAAGACCGGGCTCTAATGCCAGTGAGGTAATTGCCAATGTAAAAAGCAAACTAGCCGAACTTAAAAGAACCACGTTTCCGCCAAACATGGATTATACCATTAGTTATGATGTTTCGCGCTTTTTGGATGCCTCCATTCATGAGGTAATTAAAACTTTGCTGGAAGCTTTTCTATTGGTAGCGCTTGTGGTATTTATCTTTTTACAAGATTGGCGTTCTACATTAATTCCTGCATTGGCGGTTCCGGTATCCTTAATTGGAACCTTTTTCTTTATGCAACTCTTTGGTTTTTCTATT
>CANHDN010000078.1 GCA_947459415.1 Bacteroidota bacterium | reverse complement strand
GCAACGATGGCATCAATACAAATACCGTAACCCAATATTTCTTTGCAGATAGTTACAGAGGTGATGTAATTACAGATACCATTGGAAACATATACGTAGCAAGCTTTACTCAATCAAGTAACTTTCCTACTACTACTAATTGCATACAGAATAGCTTAAATAATTTTCAAGATGGAGCCATTTTTAAAATGAACCCATCATTGAGCAGTTTAGTTTGGAGTACTTACCTGGGGGGCGACGGCGTTGATGCTTTTTACAGCATTGATTTAGATGACAATCAAAATATCTATCTATCGGGCGGAACCAATAGTACGAATATACCTAAAACTGCTGGCTCTCAAAATCCAAATTTTTTAGGAGGCGACGCAGATGGAATTATTGTAGAAATAGATAATTCGGGCGAAAATATCATTAGAAGCACCTATTATGGCACCAGTGAATATGACCAAATCATTTCACTAGAAAGAGATAAAGACAATCTCATTTATGTAGTGGGGCAAAGTACCGGAAATATCCCTGTGAGCAATGGTGTTTACAGTAATCCGAATGCTCATCAATTTATTGCATGCCTAAATCCAGATCTAAAATCAAGCATTTGGTCTACTGTTTTTGGTTCAGGCCGAAACCAAATTGACTTAACCATTAATGCTTTTTTAGTAGACGATTGCAAACGCATCTATGTGAGCAGCTGGGGTGGCGCTACCGCTATTAAAACAGATGCATCGCCTTCCTCAACCATGGGAATTCCTACAACGTCAGATGCTTTTCAATCCAAAACAGATGGCAGCGATTTTTACTTATTGCTGCTCAACAAAAATGCAAGCAGTTTATTGTATGCTACCTTCATAGGCGGAGATAATCCAGATAATTCCGGCGATCATGTAGATGGAGGCACAAGCAGATTTGATAAACAAGGTATCGTTTACCAAAGCATGTGCGCAAGTTGCCCATCAGGTACAACACCCTTTAGCGACCTTAAAACCACACCTGGAGCCTTTGCGCCAACCAATGTGAGTCCACGTTGTAGCAATGCTGCCCTAAAATTTGACTTTAGAATTGAAAATGCTGGTTTTAGTTGGACAGCAGATACTTGCTCATCTGTATTTACCTTTAAAAACACTACACAGAATGCATCTAACTTCATGTGGACTTTCCCAGATGGAGAAAACAGCTATGAAGAAAATCCTAGTAAAAAAATTCTACCCCAATTTTATGGAGACACCGTAAGACTTATCGTAGAATTTGGAACCAATTGTGCAGATACAGCTTATGGATTTGTAAGCATCCCAGACTCCCTTCAAACACCCAATATTCCTAATGTATTTACTCCCAATGGAGATGGATTAAATGACGTATTCAGAATAGATGGCGTTTTAGACCAATGCAATAAAACCGAAGTATATATCTACAACCGCTGGGGCCAACTTCTTTTTGAGGATCAGGTAAGTTATTTTAAATGGGATGGCAACACGCATTCAGGCATAGAAGCAACAGAGGGTGTTTATTATTATATCATCAAAATAGAAAACCTCATAACGGGTAAAAAACAAGATATTCATGGAACACTAACCTTAATAAGAGATTAGTATTTTTAATCATTAATAAATAAAAAAGGCTGCCAAAAATTTATTCTGGCAGCCTTTCTTGTTAATTATTTTGAATTACTTCTTTCCTTTTTTGGTCATATCTCCCACTCTATCCATTACACAACGGAAACCAATAGTAGCAGTTGATTGATCTTGATCCAAATATCTTCTGTTTCCTGGACTCAACCAATATGCCTTATCTGCCCAACTTCCACCTTTGTATACACGAGCAGCATTGTCAATCAAAGAAGAAACGCTATATTCATATTTTTGCTCAATATCTGGGTAAGCTAATTCATCTTTGTAACCAATATTATCTGCTTTTTTGTAGTTTCTACGTTTAGCATTGTCTTCTTCAGTTACATCTACATAAACCATTCTACCTAAATCATCTTTCTCAGATATAAAACCATCAGCATCTTTTTTGTATTTTTTGTACTCGTTACCACGATATGCGTTAAAGCCTGTTACATCTTCTAAAGATAGGGGACGGTATACGTCTTTTGTCCATTCGCTTACATTACCCGCCATGTGAAACAAACCAAAATCATTTGGCAAGTATCTCTTATCTTTCACTAGGGTAGTGTAAAGCGCACCATCATTCAAATTACCAGCAATACCAGCACCATCACCTCTACCGCGGGTATAGTTCGCGTACATTTTACCACGTGTTTTCTCTGTATCGCTTCTACGAAGTGTTAATCCATTCCAAGGATAAATGCGCTTGATATCAATGTTTTCATTAAATCCTGCAGATTTGTAAGCACCAGCAGCATATTCCCATTCAGCTTCAGTAGGCAGGCGGTAACTTGGCAATAGAATACCGTCTTCCATACGAACAGAACGTGTTTTAGCACCAGGAGCATAATCACGTAACTCCTTTTTCACACTCGGAGTGTAAAGTCCTAATAAGTAAGCCTCCGTATTGAAGTTTTCAGGACCCGTTTGTTTCTGGATATCTAAATTAATAAATCCTTCACGAACCATGATCATTTCATTCACACGGTCTGTTCTCCACTTGCAATATTCAGAAGCCTGAACCCAACTAACTCCAACTACAGGATAATCTCTGTATGCCGGATGACGCAAATAATAAAGCACGTAAGGCTCATTATAAGAAAGCTTATTTCTCCAAACCAATGTATCTGGTAAAGCTTTTGTATGCACTGTTGGATCATCAACGTATTGGCGCATTAACCAATGTAAATATTCTAAATAGTGAAAATTACTCACCTCTGTTTCGTCCATGTAAAAACTACTTACAGATAAACGGCGTTTAAAATTATTGTGATCATACGTTAAATCTTGCTCAGCAGAACCCATGGTAAAGGTACCTCCTTCTACAAAGATTAATCCCGGACCAGTTTCCTGCTCCTTGAACTTATGTTTTTCAAAGCCGCCCCATTTAGCGTCGTTGTATTTCCAGCCTGTAGTGCTAGATTTGCCTGCCTTGTTACAAGATGAGTTATACATCACACTTGCACCAAGCAATCCGAAAAGAAAAAATTTAGAAAGCGTTTTCATCACTTTGTATTATTTTGGAATTTTCAAACATAGGAATTTTTTTTAATAAATACTCAATCTGTCTATTTTTTTTGAGAATTAACATATTTATAGCTCCGGACAGGCTAATCTTTTGTTGTACCGAACACCAGATTTCACCTTAGGTTTAATCTCAAATACCAATGAAACTTCATGAGAACCAACAGTTGCCTGTTTGGCTTTTGAAATAATGGCATCATAACTATACCCTACCTTTACAGATGGAAAACGCAAACCAATTAAAAAAATTGCAGCATCTGTGCTATTAGATGTTTGCCTGATCCAAGTTCCTAAAGTTAAAGATTTTTGTTTTACATAGAATCCAAGATTCATTTGATAAAACTCACGCTGTTGCATAAAGAGCAAATTTGGGGAGAGAATAATTCTATCTTCCTCGTATCTTGTTTTATTTAACCCAATATTAATTCCTCCATGCAAGGTGTATCTTCTAGGGAGTTTTAATGCTTCATCATCTTTATCCCTGTAATAATAACTCATATTTGGTTCCAATAAGTTATGAATGGCAGCACCAAAAAACATTTTACTATTATATAATAGAAATCCAGTAGAAAAATTTGGAACTGTTATGGATTCAAGCCCCCTAGCTTCAGCAGTTGGCAATACTGCACCACGTGCTGGATCAATTTCATCTTGAAAAACAAATTTACTAAAATCATAGGTGCGCTGAATCATTCCGCCCTGAATAGCTGCATTAAATGCCCATTCGCGATTTAATTCCATGTTGTAGGAATAAATTCCAGACACAGAATTCGTTGTTAAAAAACCATCACCGGCCACATCATACATACTCACCAAGCCCAAACCGCTATTTATTTTGCCAAGGTAGGCATCTACACCCACTACCGCAGTTTTATAATTATTTGCTAAAGCTGTATACTGTGAGCGTGCATTTAAACTCAACCTAATTTTGCGCGAAGCACCTGCCATGGCAGGATTAGTAAAAATTGGAGAGGCATAATATTGACTCAATTGAGGGTCTTGTGCAAATACACTTGACAATCCAACACAACAGAGAGATAAAAAAAAGAATACTTTTTTCATTAAATCAACTTTAAATCAGCAGTCCAAATTAAACACTTTTTCTGTAAACAAAAATAAAATTCTGAGAATCAATAATTTTTAATACTAAATTAATAAGTGCTGTATGGTTGCAAGCTACTAAAAATCTGGGCAAGTTACCTTTCTAGGCTTAGACCTAGGAATGCGCTTTTTCAACTCAAATGCCATCGTCACCTCGTGTGAATTAGCTGCTCCTGTGCGCGCTGCACTTAAGGTAGCGTCATATGAATAGCCAAATTTTACCTTAGGTGTTTTTAGACCCAATAATACAATAAAGGCATCTGCATTTATTGTATTCTGACGGTAATATACACCAGCTACATAGGGACCTTTGCTAACATACATACCTAAGTTAACTTGGTTAAATTGTCTTTGAGATTTAAAAATAACATTGGGATACATATTCACCTGTCTATTTTCATTTCTATCTCTTACCACTGGTATAACCAAGCCCATGTGAGCGGTATATCTTCTTGGAATTGGATTAGATGCACCAACAAAGAATGCCTGAGATGGCTCAAACAAATTATGTACTGCCACACCACCATAAAAATGTTTAGAATAACCAATAATTCCTGTTCCAAAATTAGGAGTCATGATGGAATTATCTCCTGTTGGCTCACTGGTTGGATTTAAAAAACCTTGGGTTAATACGATTTGATCATACCATAACAACTTATTAAAATCTATGGTTTTTTGGGTTAATCCAGCTTGAATGGCAGCTTGCACAGTAAAATTTCTAGTAATAGGGATTTGGTATGCGTAAATTAAATTAATCGCAGTTGTTCTTAAGGTTCCAACACCTTGTTCATCATAAGAACCTTGGATCGCAAATCCTCCGTTAATTTTATCTATGTGCTCATCATAAGAGAAAGCTCCAGTTCTGAAAGCTCCAGAAATACTTGGCCATTGATTACGCACCGCCATCACAATTCTACCGTGGTTTACACTTCCTGCAAAAGCCGGATTAGTGTATATTGGATTGGCATAAAATTGAGAAAACTGAGGGTCTTGCGACCACGCTTCTGCAACAACTAGCAGCAACATGCTTACAATTATATATACCCTTAGAGCAGAGCTTTTAACTTCCTTCATTGAATGCCTTGTATTTTCTTTCAATTATCTACAGAAATGCAATTATACAAAATTGTTTTAACAAACTTCACATTTAACAACACAATTTGTTTTTCTTTGTTGTCGTTATGTTAGTTGGTATAACGAATTTTCAATAATAAGTATTTTGTGATAAACCATGCAATTATTAAAAAAATTTAAAATAAATATAAAAAAAATACTTGTGCTAAAAGCAGCAGTATTCCTATTTGTATTTCCCTCATTTGCTCAACAAAATAGCGCATCTCAGACAATTAGCTGGCTAGAAAAACCCATTTCAAATAATTTTTTTACGGAGCAAACTTTTTTTTCAACAGAAAATTCTTTGCCAGCTATTCAGGGTTCAATTGACATTCCTCAAAGGCAGATTTTAGCTGTTACTATTGCAGTAGAACAAGAAAAAAATTACCCCATTTATGCAGATTTTCTTACAAAAAAGTTAATTGAAAACTACCAAATTTCTTATACAATAGCCACAGAGAGAGGCAAGCAAAAATTATTGTATCAAATTGTTCCGCTCAAAAAAATTGGATCAAACATTTTAAAATTAGAACAATTTCATCTCTCAATAACCTTTGGAATTCAGCAAAATAATGCTGTAACAAATAAAAAGCAATCTTATGCAAGCCAATCTGTTTTGGCTACAGGTGAATGGATTAAAATAGGTACCACCCAAAATGGCATGTACCGAATAGATTACGCAACACTGCGCACTTTAGGTATTAATCCAGATAATATAGACCCAAGAAATTTAAAATTATATGGGCATGGAGCTGGCATGTTGCCACAAGCAAATGCAAGTAATAGAATAGATGATTTAAAAGAGATTGCCATCCGCATTCAAGGTGAAACGGATGGAAAATTTAATCCTGGCGATTTCTTATTGTTTTATGGTGAATCACAATTAAATCAGTGGCAGTATCATAGCAACAATAATAATTATAGTTTTCAATCAAATTTATATTCAGATACTACTTATTACTTCCTCACTATTGCTAATACACCCGGATTAAGAGTAACAAGTACTCCCTCTTTAAGCGGAGAAAATGCAATGGTAAACACCTATACACACCTTCAATTTTATAATCATGAAAAAGAAAATTTGATTAAATCTGGTAAAGTGTGGGTAGGTGAAGAATTTGACAGGGTTACACAACAAAACTTTAATATCAGTATCCCTAATTTAATCCTGTCTGAACCCATTGTATTGAGAAGTTCCGTTACTTCGAGGTCTTTTGTTCCGAGTGCTTTTGAAATAAAAGCTAATGGTGCAAACATCTTAACCCAAAACATGGGACCAGTAAACCCCGGGTATGAACAAGCTTATACAAGCGGATTAAAAATTGATCAAACAAGCTTCCTGAGTAACACTGCTAATTTTATTTTAAATTACACATACAACAAACCCAGCAGTGGAAGTATTGGTTGGTTGGATTTTTTCGAAATTCAAGCAAAGGCCAGTTTGAGAAATCTTGGTGGCAATTTCACTTTTAAAGATGCAACGAATATGGGTGCAGGTAAAATCACCCGATACGAAATTGGGTCAAACCGAAACTTAATAGTATTGGATGTTACAGATCCCCTCAGACCCATTCAAGTTGAAGGCAATTTCACCAATAATACCTATAGTTTTACTTGGGCAACGGATAGTGTAAAAACGTATGCGGTATATGATGGCAGTAACTTTTTACAAGTTTCTAATGTGGGGAAAATTGCCAATCAAAATTTACATGGTTTAAGTATACCCGATGGCTTTATTATTGCTCATCCAAGCTTTTTATCTGAGGCAAATCGCTTGGCAGAGCACCATAGAAAAAAAGATAATTTAAAAATTCACGTGATAAACATTCACGATATTTACAACGAATTCTCTTCTGGTTCGCAAGATTTATGTGCTATTAGAGATTTCTTGAGAATGTTCTACAAACGCGCAGCTAGTATAGACGAAATGCCCAAATATGTTGCCTTATTTGGCAGGGCCTCCTTCGATTATAAATATAGGGTTAACCCAAATTCTAACTTTATTCCAACCTTTGAATCATGGGAATCTTTTTCCCCTACAAGTAGTTATTGTAGCGACGACTTTCTGGGCTTACTAGACGATAATGAGGGTCGTTGGGATATTGGGTCGAACCTAAATGAATTATTAGATATAGGTATTGGCAGAATCCCTGTTTCTAATGGTACAGAGGCATCACAAATGGTAGATAAATTTATCTCTTATACAGAGGCTGAATCGTTTGGACCATGGCGAAATAAAATTGTATTTACAGCAGATGATGAAGATGGGAATATCCATCAAAACCAAGCCGATAATTTAGCAAATACATTAATTTCTAAATTTCCTGAATACAATATTGACAAGATTTACCTGGATGCCTATAAAAAGGAGAGCACTGCTGGTGGTGCACGTTTCCCTGATGCACAAAAAGCATTTAATAATGCCATACAAAATGGTTGTTTAATTTTTAATTATACAGGTCATGGCGGCGAGGTAGGACTAACAGCAGAGCGGGTGTTGGGCATAGATGATATTAATAAATGGACCAATGGATTAAAATCTAATGGTGTCAAACTACCCTTGTTTCTTACGGCAACCTGTGAGTTTAGCAGATTTGATGACCCATACCGAGTATCAGCAGGAGAATTAGTTTTATTAAATCCAATTGGTGGTGGCATTGGATTATTTACAACGGTTAGGCTTGTTTATTCTGGGCAAAATGAAATATTAAACAGGAAGTTTTACGAACAAATTGGTTTTGATTCTATCTCTCAACAAAATCCACCACGCATGGGCGATGTGGCAAGGCGAGCTAAAAACGCTTATACAGATTTAAATACAAGAAACTTTACCCTATTAGGCAACCCTTTCTTGATGTTGGCTTATGGGAAATATCAAATAAAAACAAGTCAAATCAATGAGGTGCCAATTGAAGCATTTCAAGACACGCTAAAGGCACTTAAAAAGTTTGAAATAAAAGGACAGGTAACAAACCTTCAAGGTCAACTCATATCAAATTTTAATGGCATCATTTATCCAATTGTGTTCGACAAGTTTGCTAATTATGCTACCATGGGAAATACGCCAAACAGCAGCTCACCTATGCCATTTAAAATGCAAAACAATGTTTTATACAGAGGAAAATCAACGGTCACAAACGGAAAATTTAGTTTTAGTTTTGTGGTGCCTAAAGATATTGCTTACGAATACGGTTTTGGTAAAATTAGTTACTACGCCAGCGATGCCAATACAGATGCCAAAGGCTATACCAATACCATATTAATTGGAGGAACTGCAGATAGTGCTAATATAGATGCCAAAGGACCTGAAATAACATTATTTTTAAATGATGATAAATTTGTAAATGGTGGTATAACCAATGAAAATCCTAGATTGATTGCGCGCTTATTTGATGAGAATGGAATAAATACCACTGGCCGAGGTATTGGCAGAGATTTAATTTACGTTCTAAATAATAACCAAACGCAAGCTGTAGTTGTAAATGATTTTTACCAAGCCACCTTAAACTCCTTTCAAAGTGGAGAAATAAATGTACCAATCAATGGTTTACCAGCAGGTAAACATCAATTAAAATTAAGGGCCTATGATGTATACAATAATGTCTCTGAAGCCAGCATAGATTTTGAAGTAAAATCTTTAGCCAAACCAAGTATAGAGAGATTGTTAAATTACCCCAATCCTTTTAACAACTTTACCACTTTCCATTTTGACCACAACCTCAACGGACAAGCTATGCAGGTAATGATTCAAATTTTTACAGTAAATGGTAAATTAGTTAAATCATTGTATGCTGAGCAACATGGGGAAGGGGCCCATTTTGACCAACTCTCTTGGGACGGGAAAGATGATTATGGAGATAAATTGGCAAACGGAGTATATATTTACAAATGCAAAGTGCGCTCACCAGGTAATAAAACAACAGAAAAGATAGAAAAATTGGTAATATTAAATTAAATTCTAAAATTGAACCACTAAATTAGTTGTAGTATAAATTATATGATCAAATTAAATTCTTATAGCAAATTAGCATTAGTAGGCCTATTCTTAGGTAGTATCTGCAATACTGTTGAAGCTCAAATTGCAGGCACAAACTCTCAATTAGATGGCCGACAAAATACCATAACCACAGCAGTCCCTTTTTTAATGATCACACCAGAAGCTAGAGGTGGCGGTATGGGTGATGTTGGAGTAGCTTTACCTAATGACCCTTTTGCCCTGCACTGGAATGTAGCTAAATTACCTTTTAATGAACGCAAAGGCGGAGTTGGACTAAGCTATACCCCTTGGTTAAGAAGTTTGGTTCCAGATATTTCTTTGGCCTACATGAGCGGATATGGTAAAATAAATGAGCGCTCAGCGATTGCAGGTTCTTTGCGTTATTTTTCTTTGGGTCAAATTCAATTTACTGACCAATTTGGGCAAAGCATGGGAAATTACAATCCGAGTGAATTAGCAGTAGATTTGGGCTATGCATCTAAGTTATCCGAAAACTTCTCTTTAGGAATTGCCTTCAGATATATCAGAAGCGACCTTGCTGGGGCCTTCAATCAAAGTCAGGCTGCGGTTCAGGCAGGAAATGCCTTTGCTGGAGATGTAACTGCTTATTATAACAACAAAACGCGAATCAAATATGAGGGAAATAAATATAACCTCAACTATGGATTTGGTCTTGCCTTCACCAATATTGGGTCAAAAATTTCATATACCAGTCAACAATTTCAAAACTTTATCCCAATTAATTTAAGAATCGGTGGATATGGTCAAATTGAAATAGACAAGTATAATACCATTGCCCTAGCGGTAGATTTTAATAAATTACTTGTTCCTACCAACCCTAGATATTTAAAAGCGAGCACTGGATTTGATAGTATTTTTAATGGTAGACCGGTAATTTCTGAGGGTAAAGATCCAGATGTGCCTATTATTCAAGGCATGATCCAAAGTTTTTATGACGCCCCAGGCGGATTCACAGAGGAAATGAGAGAAGTGAATATATCTACTGGTATAGAATATTGGTATGATAAACAATTTGCTTTGCGCAGTGGTTTCTTTTATGAAAGTCCATTTAAAGGCAACAGAAAATTCTTAACTTTTGGAGCCGGATTTAGGTTCAATGTTTTTGGCATAGATTTATCTTATTTGGTGCCAATTGAAACCAGAAATCCATTAGAAAGAACATTAAGATTTTCTTTACTTTTTGACATAGACGCTTTCGCGAGTCAAAACAAAGAAATCGAAAACCCTTTACCTCAAAACTAATGCGCATTGGATTTGGCTTCGACGTTCACCAGCTGGTGGCTGGAAGAGATTTTATTCTAGGTGGAGTTAACATTCCATCAGAAAAAGGAATATTAGGACACAGCGATGCAGATGTTTTATTGCATGCCATTTCTGATGCCATACTTGGCGCATTGGCGCTAGGTGATATTGGCGTTCATTTCCCAGATACACGTTTAGAAAACAAGGGAATTGACAGCAAAATTATATTAGAAAAATGCATTCAACTCGCTTCAGAGAAAGGTTTTATGGTTGGTAACTTAGACACCACGGTAGTTTGTGAATCTCCTAAAATAATGCCCTATGCGCTAGCAATGAGGGAATGCATTGCTCAAATTTGCAGGACAGATTTATCTGAAATTTCTATTAAAGCAACTACCAACGAAACAATGGGTTTTATTGGCAGAAAAGAAGGAATTGTGGCTTATGCCATTGTGTGTATGCTGAAAAAATAATTGCTATTCTCAAGATAAAGAATTAGCTTTTGCCTCATGGCAATGTTAAATTACTTATCAAATTTCGAAGCTGTCTTTGCAGCGTTAAATACAGAACAGCAAGCCGCTGTGCAGCATATTGAAGGGCCAGTTCTGGTTATTGCAGGGCCAGGCACCGGTAAAACGCAGATACTTGCAGCCAGAATTGCTCGGATATTACTTGCAACAGATACCTTAGCTGAAAATATTCTTTGCCTTACCTATACCGATGCGGGTGCTGTGGCCATGCGTAAAAGGTTACAGGAATTTATTGGCCCAGAGGCGTATCGGGTTCAAATCTTCACCTTTCACGGATTTTGCAACCGCGTCATTCAAGATCATTTAGATGTATTTGGTTTCAGAAACCTAGACCCAGTGAGTGATTTGGAAACAATAGAATATTTAAGAGAAATTATTGAT
>CANHDN010000077.1 GCA_947459415.1 Bacteroidota bacterium | reverse complement strand
TTATGCCAATAATACCCAAACCATGTTATACTCTCCAAACTTTAATTGTACTGCAAGTGGAACTTACACGTTGAGATTTAGGGTTAAAAATAGGTTCGAAATTAATTATGATGGGTATATTGTAGAATATAGTACCAATTTAGGTGCTAGCTGGACAAGCCTTGGAAATACAGTACTAACCAATTGGTACGATTTTGCTAATTCAACAACCAATACAGCTTTTCCGAGGTTCCAAGCATTTTTTAATGCAACCAACACGGCATTTAATCAGAAACAATATAATGTTTCATTTTTAGCAGGTAATTCAAAGGTTGCCTTTAGGTGGGTGTTTAAATCTGATGCAGGTGCTCAAGAGGCTGGTTTGGCCTTAGATGATATAGAATTATTAGGACCTACCAATACAGCGCTGCCAGTTAGTTTAATTCAATTTAACGGTGTTGTATTGAGTACAGATAAGATACAACTCAATTGGTTAGTAGCGAATGAAAAAAACAATGCAGGTTTTGAAATAGAAAAAAGTGAAGATGGTATCAATTTCACTGCTATTGGTTTTATTAAAGGACGCGTAAATAGTGAGCAAATGGCTGCCTATAGATTTACAGATGAAAATGCTGATCAAGAAAAACGCTATTACCGCTTAAGGCAAATAGATTTGAATGGTACAGAAAGTTTAAGCAAAGTTTTATTTTTTCAAGGAAATAAAATGAGTCAGAAATTATTTCAATTTGCCTATCAAGCTGCAGAGAAGGCAATTCTTATAACTAGCTTTGAAAACGACCTGCACTATTCATTATATAACCAAAGTGGTCAACTGGTTCAAAGCGGAAAAACAACAGGAGATTTAAGCATTTTGAAATTAGATCATTTTGCTAAGGGAATCTATTTATTAGAATTGAAAAATAACTTAGGTACCAGACAGGTAGAAAAAGTGCTCAATCTGGGTAATTAATTTATTAAAAAATATAGACCAATTTTTTTGTTTCAAAGAACTCCTCTTCAAAATAATTTTTGAGGGGGATTTCTTCTATGACAAGCTTTTTGTTGATCTGTTTAAGTACCTTAAATTCTTCCTTTAAGTCACCGCCCTTCAAAAAAATATATCCATTAATTTTGGGATTAAACTCATCCTTTGCATTTACATAGTGTTGGGTCCAGCGGTACAATTGATCTGCTGGAGCAACTGCTCTGGCAACAATAAAATGAAAACTTTCTCTTAATTGCTCTACCCTACCTATCGCAAAATCTGTATTTTTCAATTGAATGGCTTCAGAAACCCCCTCTGCCACCTTAATTTTTTTGGCGATGGAATCTACCATGGTAAAGGTAGATTCAGGAAACATAATAGAAAGCGGAATACCAGGAAAGCCACCGCCTGTTCCAATATCAAGCACACGCGTGCCTGGCTTAAAAGAAATAAACTTTGCAATTGCCAAACTGTGAAGTACATGTTTCTCATACAAAGACTCTATGTCTTTTCTTGAAATTACATTGATACGTGTATTCCAATCTTCATACAAAGATTTTAGCTGGGCAAACTGAGCATGCTGTGAAGCACTTAACTCAGAAAAATATTTTTCTATAATTTCCAATTACCAATTCTTTTGATTTTTTTGAAACAAACCAATGGTTCCAAAAACATAAATATATAATAAAAAAAGTATATCTAATAAAGGAGTAAACCATATGAGCGACATCGTTTTTAAGCGTTTATACACTCCATAAAAAATAACAGTCTGAACCAAAAATCTGAGTATATACATTCCTAATACAAAACGGAAATCAAACTGAGTAAACAATAAAAATACAAATAGAAGATAGAAAATAAGCATAGATGCATAGTATCCACCCAGATATACTTTATCTTTAGCTTTATATAACTTACCTGTGCTATTATGCCTAGTTTTTTGACGTTGCCAGGCATCAAAACTTCTTTTAGGTTCGCTATAAACAAAACTTTGTGGGTCAATTTGCACATGAACATTATTCGCTGTTGCGGCTTGATTAACAAACAAATCATCATCACCACTTAAAATGTGATTATGACTTGCAAATCCTTTGTGTTTAAAAAACAATGTTTTGGTATAGGCCAAATTTCTACCAACCCCCATAAATGCATGTTTCCCAATAGCTGCAGAAAAATAGGCCATGGCAGTAAACGCAGACTCAAATCTGATAAACAAATTGAGTAAAGTATTATATTTTTTATAAGGTGCAAAACCTAGCACTATTTCTGCTTGTGGAGTAAATTGTGATTGCATGAGCCTGAGCCATTGATTGCTTGCTGGCATACAATCTGCATCAGAAAAAAACAATTGCTCATTACTGGCCGCTTTGATGCCAATAGTTAGTGCAAATTTTTTACCCGTAGGATATTTTTCTTGCTCAATTAATTCACATACTTTTAAATGAGAATATTTCTCTTGATAATATTCTAAAAGTTTCTGACTATCGTCCCAAGAGCAATCGTTTACAACGATTACCTCATAATTTGGATAATCTTGCTCTAAAAATAAATGTAAATTCTTTTCTAAATTTTTATACTCGTTTCTGGCAGCAATAATGATTGAGACAGGCGGCAATTGGATATTAGATTGAACAATTTTAGGTTTGTAAAAAGACAAGCGAGAAAACACAACAGCATAATAAAGAATCTGCGCTAAAGCTGCTAAGACAAATAAAACGAATAAAAATATTAACCAACTATTACTTATTTCCAACATATGGGCAAAGTTAAAATTTAAAATAGGTTTGAACCAATCGGATATCAACAAGGTGTGAATAGCTTAGCCCATTCGAATGATTTTTTATTCAAAACCCAACTCTTTTATTATCTGTTCAATTTGCCAATCCTCAACCGGATCATATTCTTCTTTTAAATTTGCATCAAAAACCTTAGCCAAAGCTTGCCAATAATAAGCTGTTAAATCTCCTCTATATGTTTGTAGTAAGTCATAGGTAGATTTACCGGTTTCTCTATAGATAAGTTTAATTAAAATTCTTCCCTGAGACCTGGTTAAATTTCTTAAATCGTCCATAAATTGATCTTTAATCGCTTTTTCTGTACGTTTAAGATATACTTTTCTAGCCTTTTCTGAAGGTAATACTTGTAAGTTTTGCTCCATCATTTGAAACCTAAAACTAGCCATTTTTGCATAAGGCAAAACCTTTTTAACATTGTAAATAAGGCGTCTTAACTTCTTTTCATAATTGGAATCTTGCTGTGCCTCTACTATAAAATCTGGAAGTGTATAGGTATAATCAGCAACAATAGGCGAATCAATAACTGGCTGAGCCAATAACAATATTGGCACAAAACAACAGAAAAGAAGTATAAGTTTTTTATAAAACATTAGGCCATTTTCTTCTTGTGGCTATAAAACAGCCAGCACATTCCAACTATTGAACTTATTACAAATGTAGCAGAAATAAGCTCTGCTTGAGTGATCCTGTAATCAAAGATAGCATACGTTGTATTTACCCTAATTTTTTCAATTAAAAATCTTTCCATGCCGTTTAGAAATAAATAAAACATAAAAAAGGTACCGGGTATGGTAAATCTTCTTCTTGTGCTCCAGAGTATACCAAATAATCCTATACAAATAATAGATTCATATAATGGAGTTGGAAAAACTGGATTTGGCAATTGATTGCAATGCGAACCAACACAACCAGCAATGGGTATCCCCTCACTTAAAACATTATTGGGATAGCTATATGCCCATACCCAATCTGGAAATGCACTCAACCACTCTGGTTTTGGCATTAAATTATCTATGCCCCAATCTCCATCACCACTCAAATGACATCCCAATCTACCCATTCCATAAGCCAACATTAAACCAGCCGCTGCAGAATCACACATGTGCCAAGCTCCAATCTTGTATTGCCTTACATACCATAAAATTCCAACTGCTGCAACAATAAGTCCACCATAAAATGTTAAACCACTAAATGAAATCAAAGAACCAATAGGATCAGCCATTAACTCATCTAAATTTTCTAAATTATGAAAAATTTTAGCGCCAAGAATTCCACCAATTGCAGCTATTCCAACTATATTTCCCATTAATTCATATGGATGTGTGCTTACTTCAATTTCTCTATACACCTTACCTTTTAGTGCATCTGATTCTTTCTTCTTTTGATAATAAGCATAGGTTCCACCAAGCAAGGCCCCAAACCAACTTCCTTTTCCGCTCAAGATAAATTTTTGTGGATTAGCAACTAATGCATCATAATCTAATATCATCTCTAAAAATTTAAACCCTATGAATGCCCCAATAATAACCGTTGTTACAAAATCTATCGTAGTAATGGGTTCATTCTCTTTTCTTTTCATTAAAAACGCTTTCAAAAAACCCTCATTTTCTTTTCGTTTTAGTTCAGAATTGGTGGCTAAATAGGCGCCAACAAATGATAGCGCCATCATAAACCCAAATGTTTGAATAGGTAATGGAATATTTAAGCCAAACAAGTCTCTTAATAAATCAGAAATAGTTGCGTACATACTTTTTTAATATTGCTACGAATAACGCTATTTTTTTTATTAGACTGTTAAAAATTCCTATTTTGCCCCAGCAAATAATTCTAAAAAATGGAGAATATTAAGTTAGATTTAAGGAGTGATACCGTGAGCAAACCTACTCCAGAAATGATGGATGCCATGATGAAGGCTGAAGTTGGTGATGATGTGTTTGGAGAAGATCCAAGTGTAAATGCTTTACAAAATTATGCTGCCCAATTATTTGGAATGGAAGCTGCTTTGTTTTGCAGCAGTGGTACACAAACAAATCAAATAGCCATTAAAATTCATACCCAACCAGGAGCTGAAGTTATTTGCGATGCGCGCGCTCATATTTATTTGTACGAAGGTGGAGGAATCGCTTTTAACAGCAGCGCATCAACAAAACTAATACAATCTGATCGCGGATTGTTTTCTGCAGATGATGTTAAAGATTGCATCAACGAAGACAATGTGCATTTCCCTAAAAGCAGTTTGGTATGCATAGAAAATACTGTAAATAAAGGGGGTGGTGCTTGCTGGGATTGGGAAGAAATATTAAAAATTAAATCACTTTGTGAAAACCATTCAATCCCGTTTCATTTAGATGGAGCAAGGTTGTTTAACGCACTTGTTGCTAAGAAACAAGAGGCCAAACAATTTGGTCAAATTTTCGATACCATTTCAATATGCTTAAGTAAAGGATTGGGAGCACCAGTTGGCTCCTTGTTATTAGGGTCGACCCAACATATTTACCAGGCAAAAAGAATAAGAAAAGTAATGGGTGGCGGTATGCGCCAAGCAGGATTCATAGCAGCGGCTGGTTTATTCGCAATACAAAACAATGTGAACAGGTTGACCGTAGATCATGAACATGCCAAATTTATAGCAGACATCATCCAAAAAAAATCTTGGTTAAAGTTTATGTACCCTGTTGAAACTAATATTATCATTTTTAAAACTACTGATGAATTGCCAGCAGATCTATTAACAAAGAAGCTCCATGAAAAGGGAATTAAAATCTCTAACATGGGCAAAAATTTTGTACGACTTGTATTTCATTTAAATCAAAGTTCAGCGGATATAGACTTTTTAGCAAACACCTTACAAAATATTGATAATTAATAATTTATAATTGTCAAGTTCATTAATTTATTAAATAAATTTATGTAGGGCTATAAAACAGGCTTAGTATTTTGTCTAATAAAATGGGTAAACAATAGCCTATGTGAATCTTAAAATTTACTAAATCCTATGATTACTAAGGGGAATGAGTTAAATTGTGCCCTTATTTTAATATAAAATACCTTAATAAATTAATAGCATGTTGAAAAAATTACTTTTTGCGACCCTTTTGATTGCAAATTTTTCAGCCTATTCTCAATACACTAATGTTATTAGCACCTCTCAATTACCTGTGCTTGGCGGTAATATTTTAGATGTAGTTGATTATAACAACGATGGATTTGAAGATATAATCTATCAAAGTGGAAACCTCAATTCAAGTATCAAGCTATATAAAAATGTTAATGGCAGATTTGCAGACGTTACTGCTTCAGTTGGTTTACCAAATATTTTAGGCAGCGGGAATGGAGATGAAGGAGTTATTTCATACGACTATAACAATGATGGTTTATTAGATTTATTATTCACTAAATCAGGAGCAGGTTCATACATTCGCCTGTTTAAAAATAATTGTGGAACAAATTTTACCGAGGTAAGTATTGCAGCAAATTTACCAAGCAGCATCAATATTGCCCCACAATTCCAAACCAACGACCCTATTATTTTGATCATGGATTATGATAAAGACAAGGACAATGATATTGTTTTTGCTGGCTTTGGGGTTGTTACAGGAGAATTTAGTGTAAATGTTTTAAAGAATAATACCGGAATTTTTGGAGCCCCAACTAGTTTAATTTCAGGATTTGGAGCAAGCACGATCCCAAATATTGCTACCCTAGATTACGACCTAGATTTAGATGAGGATTTACTCATTATCAAGAATAGTAACATTAATAATGCATCCCAAATTGATGTATACGAAAATAATGGTGGGGGTAGTTTTACGGTAGTACCTTCTGGCACTGGGCTCACCAATAGCAGTCCGGTTGCTTTTGCCAACATTGTTGATTTAAACCGAGATGGTTTTATGGATATTCTGCTAGGAACCAAGGAAGTAGTAAATCCAGGTCCCGGAAATTTGGGTTGTAAGGTATTTTTAAACAAAGGCTTGGGCGATGGTTCCTTTGTAGATTCTACTGCCAATTACAATACCCAAGCTGCAACTGCAGGAGATTATACTTTTTCGCATCAATTTGACAACGACAATGATGGAGATTTCGATTTTTTATGGGAGTTAAAAACAAGCAATTTAAATTCTCCTCCTTTACTTATGATTAATAATGGTAGCAATGTTTTTACAGACCAAAGAGCTTTCAGAATGTCAAGCGCCACCACTCCATCAATCAGAAGTAATAGGTATTTCATATTCGATTACAATAATGATGGTTTCTTAGATGTTTTTGTTCCGGGTACCCCTAGTTCAGATGCACAATTACTAAGAAATAATGGTACAGCTAGCAATAAATATATTAATATTCGTTTGCTATCGTGTAATAGTCAGGCAGATCCGCTGGGTGCTAAAATTTATATCCGTGCAGGAAATTTGCGTATGCACAAGGTATATAACGGTCAAGGAAGCACCACTACCTCATCAGGTAAAACTGAGAAAATTCACTTTGGATTAGGATCAAACACCACCATAGATAGTTTAGTCATTAACTGGCCAAACGGATTGACAGAAATAAGAACAGGTGTTAATGTAAATCAAAATCTCCTCCTGTACGATGATCCTACTTGTACAATTGGAGCACCGCTTGTGTTCGATTTGGGTCCAGATTCTATTAGTTTTTGCAATGTGAAAACAGGTGATCTTTTTGCCAGCCCGGGTTTTGCAAGCTATACTTGGAATACCAGTGAAAGTACAGAGCGCATTACTGTTAGTTCAAAAGGTTGGTATTCTTGTACAGTTACAACAGCAGCTGGTTGTATTGCTACAGATAGTATTTACGCTGCTTTTGGTGAAGGCGAAATTGAAACAACAGATACAAGCATTTGTAAAGGTTCAACGCTTGTGTTAAAAGCTTTTCCAAGGTTTGATTGTTCTCCATCTGGAGCTCCTGTAAAAAAAACAATTAATGGCGGTGATAATGTAGGAACAGACTTTGAATACATTGCCTCATTAAATGGGCATCATTATTACAAGATTAAGAACAGCAGTAATTGGTCTACAGCCGAAAGTAAAGCCATAGCCGCCGGAGGATATTTGGCAGTTATGAATTCTGCCATCGAAAATGATTTCATTTCAAATAATCCAAGTTTAGCAGGTCAAAATTTGTGGTTAGGCCTATACAAAGACCGTGGGATTGGAACTAGTTTTAAATGGGTAAATTGTGATACCATCAATTATCTAAATTGGACTGCTAACGCCCTTACGCAACTATCAGATACAAGCAAAAGACATGCTTATTTAATTAAAAAGAATTGCCCGGAAGGAGGATTCTGGAATGTTACCAATCAAAATTTAAATTTAGCAGATACTTGTGAGAATAATTTCTTTGGATTAGTTGAATTCGATGAATCTACAAATATCAAATATTTATGGTCTAATGGAGATACCAATGCAACTGCGAGTTTTACACCAACAAGCTCTGGCGTTGAATCAGTTGAAATTAGACAAAAAGGAGCTGTGTGCTTTGCAAATGTAAATATTACCCTAATCGATGCGAACGACCTGATACAAGGTGCCACCAATGATACCATTGCAGAATGTAAAACTAGTTTTATACTCTTATCTGCAAAACCTGGTATGAAAAGTTATTCTTGGAGCACTGGCAGTACCAACTCTTTTATATTTATAAGTACATTAGGTGCGAATAGATGGTACAAAGTAACTGCAACAACCCCTGAGGGTTGCGTAGGGGTAGATAGCGTTTTTGTTAGTATTTATAACAGTAATATTTTAACTCCAGATACAACAATTTGCGAGGGAGCTGAGATCACATTACGTGGTCCATTACCTCCATTTAAATACAATACAGACTATTTTCAAAGCTTCCAAAGTATCCCACCAAATTTCCCAGATTGGAATAAAACAAATGCAATTTCTTTCAGTGGCTCAAGGGTTTTAGGTCCGTTTGGAAATGATTCTGTAACCTATACCATGGGTAATTTACCACAGCATGATTCTATCAGAGTAACATTTGATTTATTTATACATGATACTTGGGAAGGCAATTGCTCGGTAGTTGGACAAGACAGATTTAGATTTAAAAACAATAATACGAATATCATTAATACTACTTTTTCTAATACACCGAGCTGTACCCAAAATTTTAATGGTACTACTACTCCTGGTATCTATCCGGCAACCAGTGGAGCGAGTGCTACTAACTTAACAAGACGCTGTGATGTTAATGGACTTACAACAAAATATACAATTACTAGAACTTTCCGCCATACAGCCATTGATTTAAATTTGGCGTGGGTTGGTGAATTAATAGATACAGTAGACAATACTAATTTGTGTAATGAAAGCTGGAGTTTAGATAATGTAAACATTGAAGTAAGACGTCCTGGGAATTTAGAATGGTCTACTGGTGATAGTACTCAAAATATTTTAGTTACTCCTACCGGACCTAGCACTGAATATTGGGTAAAAGTTCCATTCGGAAACTCATTTTGTTATGATACGGTAACAGTAACTACCACTTCAGGAAAATTAGATTCTGATTTAATTACCAGTGATACCCTCAGACTATGCGCTGCACCAGGCACCTTATCATTTGTAAATATGTCTAGTGGTTTTCAAAACTATACCTGGAGTACGGGTGCAACTACCAGAAGTGCTGAAGTTTATAACGAAGGATGGTATACCGGTTGGGCCTCTACCTTAACCCCTGTAACTGGGTGTTATAATTGGGATAGTGTATATGTTACCAGAGGAGGATATTTTATTGAACCAAATATTGATACAACCATCTGTTATGGAAATCCACTTACTTTAAAATTAAATTTAAAAAACGATTGTAATCCATTTGGCGCTCCTGCAAAAATAAGCTATGCACCAGCGGACCCTATTATCGGTTATACTTATTTAGGTGAATATAGAGGACATTATTACTATAAAGCGGATGTGAATAGCTCTTGGAGTATTGCAGCACAAAATGCGTTAGCTGCAGGAGGTTATTTGGCCATCATTAATGATACTACCGAACATAAATTTATTACAGACATGGTAAAAGATAATGCTTGGATTGGTGCATTTTTAGGACCAAATGGTTACTTTATTTGGATGAATTGTGATAGTATTACCTATTCTAATTTTACTCCTGGTCAGCCATTACCAAGCCCAGACGATTATGCTTTTATTGTTGGAGAGAATTGTGCAAATGGAAAGTTTTGGGAAACAAACCAAGACGATGACCAAGCAAATAATGATTTATGTAAACGCAATATTTTTGGTATCCTAGAAATTGCACCAACCGATTATAAATATGATTGGTGGTTAGATGGTGTTTCAACTTTTAATACTGATTCAATTACCATTTATCCAACGGCAAGCACCAATGTTAATGCCTTGGTTCAAAAATTTGAAGGAGCTCCAAATTGTGGCGCTGGTAGAACTATCAAAATAGATATTATAGATGAAGGATTTGACATTATTTTAGATAGTGTAGAAAAAATTAGTTGTGCCGGTGATACAGTTATGATTGAAGCCAAGGCCGGCTATTCAAATTATGCTTGGGATAATGGTGAAACTAACCAAATAGCTGTATATAGCAACAGAATTGGTTGGGCATATTGTTCATATGATAATGGTACTTGTGTTTTTACAGATAGTATATATTTAAATGTACCAGGCAAATTAACCGCAACACCCACCTTTACTAATATCACCTGTTTTGGATCAGACGATGGTATTGGTAATGCTGCCACCATTAACGGCACGCCACCTTTTACTATTAACTGGGTTCATAATGGATCTTCTAATTTAACCGAAACTGGTTTAGCAGCAGGTGTTTATTATTATACAGTAACAGATTCTAATAACTGCTTTGTGATGGATAGCATCACCATAACAAATCCAGATTCTGCCTTACAATTAGATTTAAATATAGTTACTGGCGTAAGATGCAATGGTTATGACAGTGCAATCATTGCACCATTGGTTTTAGGAGGTGAAAGACCATACACAGGTAACTGGATTGGGTATACTGCGCCAGATACTTTATACTTTGTTGGTGCTGGAACCTACACATACAGCGTTACAGATGTAAGAGGATGTACGATATCAAAGGATATAATTATTTCTGAACCAAATAAACTTAGCCTTAAGACAAGCATTTTAAGTCAGATTTTCTGCCCGGAAGATTCTACCGGTATCGTTTTATTTGAAGGTAATGGCGGTGTAGGCCCTTATCAATTTGTATGGAACCTAATGCCACTTGCAGATGACACTGCATTTAATGTTTTCAATGGTCTATCTTATGGTTATATTATTGATCAAAACTTGTGTTTAGACTCTGCAGCCATCAACATGGTAGCCTCTAATCCGGGAGGAAATTGTGGCGTTGTAGTTTCTGAAGGCTTTACGCCAAATGGTGATGGAATAAATGACTTCTTATTTATAAGAGGTTTAAGTGAGTTTCCAGACAATGAGTTACTAATTTTTAATCGCTGGGGAGAAAGTATTTTTGAGGCTACCAATTACAAAAATGATTGGGATGGTAAAGTAAAATCTACTGGTTTAATAAAAGATACGGGTGGCATCGTGCCAAACGATACCTATTTCTATGTTTTAAAAACCAAGGCAAATAACAAAACCTATTCGGGATATATTTATATAACCAAATAATTAATAAGCGCAAAACATGAAATTGAATAGATTTTTATCGATACTTAGTTTAGTGCTTTGTATTCAAACTACACAAGCGCAACTGAGTGGAGGAAACGAGCATTTTATTTTTAATCCGGTAATGATTAATCCATCAGTTGCTGGCTTGCA
>CANHDN010000076.1 GCA_947459415.1 Bacteroidota bacterium | reverse complement strand
GTAGGATGAAACTTGATAACTTGATCATAAAATGCATCAAAAACCAGCACATTTGCCTCCTGTGCATGCATAGAATGCGGTTTGAACACAACTAATACAAGCAGTAAAAGTGTATTAATTCCATAAAGAATAGAGCTAGGCAATTTTTTCATTGGCTATTTTTTAGCTTTAGAATCTTTGGCTGGAGCATCAAAACCAGCAATAAAATCTGGTGGAAATCCATTAAATTGACGCCACATTTCATACCATACGCGCACCCGCTTAAGCATGGCCCATCCATAAACACCACCGCCAGCGCGCACCAAATCTGGCCAAGGCTTATCTGTTGGATCTGGAACAACCAACACTCGAAATTGACCATTATTACTATTTACCCTATCTACTGCCTGAACCAATCCACCAAAAGTACCCACACCCACATCTGGCCAACCAGAAAACACTAAAGCAGGCCAACCATCAAATTGAATTCTCACGGGAGTTCCAATTTGCATGAGCGGCAAATCCATGGCTCGCACGTATAACTCAACGGCCATTTTTGAATGAGCAGGCATAATAGTTACTAAATCTTCACCCTCTTTAATAAGTTCCCCAATACCAGATTTCATGGCCTTAACAATATAGCCAGTTTGCGGAGCACGAATAACATAAAATCCCGCGCGCAATTCTAAATTAGAAAGTTCAACCTGCATTTTAGAAATCTCGGCCCTACTTTCAAATAACTCTCCAGTAGCTTCATTGATAATAGATTCTGCTTTAGAAATTTTGTCAATATAATCTGCCTCAACTGCATTCAATTCAATTTCGGCATTAATTAATTCATTCTGAATAGAATTAAATTTATTATCTGATTCAACCAATTTTGCATTGGCTTCTTGGGTTTTATTATTTCTATTTTGAAGTTCTGTTAAAGAGGCTAAACCTTTTTTATAAAGTGCATCTAACCTAGAAAATTGATCTTGCGCCATCTGGTAATTGATTTTAGCAGCTTCTAAGGCAGCACGTTCTGCCTCTACCTTAAAACGCATTTGCTTCACCTTATTACGCGATTGCTCAAGTTTAAACCTTAAACCATTTTTTAGGGCTGCCACTTGTTTTTGGGTAGCACCTATTTTATCTAATTTAGCTTTAACGGCGTCTTGTTTATTAGAAATTTGATCACTGGTTCTGCTAATCATTTTTGGATCAAAAAACTTATCTTTCACCTCAGTGATTACGCAAATGGTATCACCCTTCTCTACTAACTGCCCCTCTTGTACCAACCATTTTTCAATTCTACCTGCAATAACAGATGGAATTACTTGTGGTCTATCCTCAGGCCTTAACGGAGTTACTTTGCCTTTACCTTGCACATTTTGCTGCCAAGGCAAAAACAATACTAAAAAAAAGAATCCCAACACGCCCAACAACCAATTTCTAATGATTTTATAACGTTTTGGGGTATTAACCAACCTCAACGCATAAAACTGATTACCTTCGTGAGTAGTTTTTTCCATTTTAACTTTTTCTGTTTCCATTTTTAAATCCTACGAATTAGGTAATGTATTGCGCGATAACAATTCAGTATAAGTTCCCATATCCAAGATTGAACCATTTTTTAATACTACAATTTTATCACATCTTTCCATTACTTCTGGAATGGCACTAGCAACTAAGATAGCATAATTCCCTGAGAATAGCACATCAAACAATTTGCGTTTTTCGGCAGATTGCACATTGTGAAAAAATTCATCTATCAAAATAAGTTTTGGGTGCTGCACAAAGCTTCTAGCCAACAATATTTTCTTCACTACATTACTTGGGAAATTAGAACCAGCAGGAGAAACAGTTGATTGCAAACCATCTTGCAAGCCAGAAATAAAAGTGTCTAAGCCAGTAATTTTGCAAGACTCCAAAATATCTTTAAGTAATATCCCTTTTCTTCCAAGTGTAATATTTTCTTCAATAGTCCCTTCAAAAACATCTGAAACATTGAGATTATCTCCAATCATATCACGATAGCTCGTCATATTCAGCTCTTTGATAGAAATACCATTTAACTTAATGACTCCTTCATATTGTTCAAATAATCCGGCAACTGTTTTTACTAAGGTTGTTTTACCCGAGTCATTAAAACCGGCAATACAAACTTTTTCACCCTGACTAATATCAAAATTAATTTTCCTGAAACTATAATCTTTGGCACCAGGATATTTATAAGACAAATCACATAATTCTAAATGAAACTGCTCTTTGATATTTAGGTCTGCAACATCTCTACCCGCGTTTGTTTCCATCTCTAAATCGGTAACTTGAGCAATTTTATCTAAGGCAGTAAGCATGTCATATACCACAGCAACACTACCTATCAACTTCTCTACAGAATTAATAACCAAGAGAATGATAATTTCGGAAGCAACAAACTGACCCAAATTAATTTGCTCAGTAAAAACCAAAGCACCACCTAAAATGAGCAATCCGGCAGTAATCGCAGTTTTAAAAATTACAATGGCTGAAAACTGTTTAACCAGAATAGAAAAGTGTTTTTTGCGGTAGCTAATGTATTTTTCTAGTAAGCGATCTGTTTTGGCAATCGGCAAACCGGGGTTTCCCGCTAATTTAAAAGATTGCACAGACCTACCAAGTTCCTCTAACCAATAAACAACTTTGTATTTATATTTAGACTCATTGATACTGGTTTCTAAACCATTTTTACTGGTAAAATAAAAAACTAAGAAAATGACAAAAATAAGTACCAAACCAAAAGCAATAAAATAGATATGGTAAAATGAAAGTAATACCAGACCAAAGAATATTTGAATGATGGCAGAGGTAAAATCAATTAGTATTTTAGGCAATGATTTTTGAACATTGAGCACATCAAAAAATCTGTTTACTAATTCGGGTGCATAAAAATTACGCAATGATTCTAATTTTAATTTTGGAATTCTAAAAGCGAAATCAAAAGCGGTTTTGGCAAATAAACGTTGTTGTAAAATCTCTACTAAAGAAAGTTGCTGTATTTGCAACCAACCCGAAACCAAGGTGGCAGTAATAACCAAAATCATTAGCACAAAAACACTTTCAATCATGAGACCGCCACTCATTAAGCCAATAATTGCCTGAATACCTAGTGGCAATGTTAAATTAACCAATGCAATCATGATGGCAAAAAAGTAAAGATGATAAATATCTTTCTTTTCAGATTGCAATAAATACCACAAGCGCTTTAGCGGTGTAAGTGCTTTTCTGCCAAAAGAAGAAGAAAAGTTACTCTCAATTTTAAAGCCTGTAATATAGATAATATGATCATCCTGTACTTGATGAGATCCTGGAATGTTTTCTATATTAAAATCATTTTCTCTTACTAATTCGCCACAGGTTTTTAGATGATCTATACAAGCATCTTCATGATCAAAAAATAAATCTACACATCCATCTACTGAATCTTTTACAACTTCAATTTTATGAGTAGCCCTATGCTTTATTATTAAAGGAGTTAATCCATTTTTGTCTTTATGAAAAGCTATGATGGGAAAACTTAAATCGGATAAAAGCTTTTTAAATTCAGATTTGGAAGCGCTTCTTAGGGTAAAATCAAAACAAACAAACTCCCCAATATCAGCTAACTGATTATGAAAAGACTGAAAAGAATTTCCATATACATCTCTGTATTTAAATTTCTGTTCGTGTAAGTCGAAATGATCAATTGCAACCTCAGAGAACATTGCAAATTTCTCAACTAACTCAATTATTTGTTTTCTAAGCATTGCCTCCTAAACGTTTGATGATTAATATGGTTTTAATTATTTTACAAAAAAAGCAAATAAGGAATGATTTTCATCATTTTTTTATTTATTTTTACCCTACATTTTTGACAAATTAAAATTTGGTTTTGATTAGCCAAAGTAAAGATTATTTTTGCCGCTCTATTAAAATAGACAATTACCTGATTATGACAAATAAAGATATCTCAGAAAAAGTAATGAAAAGTGCCAGCAAGGCACATCTCAATTTAACACCTGCGGAATTAGTTCGCCACGCTATCCTTAATGGCGAAGGAACTTTAAACGACACAGGAGCTTTAATGGCAGACACCGGAGAATTTACCGGTAGGTCTCCAAAAGACAAATTCACTGTTTGTGACGCCAAAACAGAAAATACTGTTTGGTGGGGCGATGTGAACTTCAAATTTGATAGCAACCAATTTGATGCATTGTTAGATAAAGTAATTAATCATTACGCCAATAAACCAGTATATGCCCGTGATGCATACGCTTGTGCAGATGATCGTTTTAAACTCAGATTGCGTGTTGTGAACGAAACTGCTTATCACAATTTATTTTGCTACAACTTATTTCTTCGCCCAAACCAAGAAGAATTAGCCAATTACGAACCAGAGTGGTTAATCTTAAATGCGCCAAGTTTTAAAGCGGTTGCTGCAGAAGATGGAACCCGCCAACACAATTTCTCTATCATTAACTTTACTAAAAAAATTATTTTAGTGGGTGGTAGTGGTTATACCGGAGAAATGAAAAAAGGTATTTTCACCGTATTAAATTATATTTTACCAGAAGAAAGAAACACCCTATCTATGCATTGCTCTGCCAATATTGGTAAAAATGGAGATACTGCTATTTTCTTTGGTTTGTCTGGAACTGGTAAAACAACTTTGAGTGCAGACCCAGATCGCAAATTAATTGGAGATGACGAGCATGGTTGGGCAGATGATAGTGTATTTAACTTTGAAGGTGGATGCTATGCGAAATGTGTAGACTTAACCCAAGAAAAAGAACCCCAAATTTTTAATGCAATCAAATTTGGAGCACTATTAGAAAACACTCGTTTTATACCAGGTTCTTCTACCGTAGACTATACCAATATTAGTGTCACTGAAAATACCCGTGCTGCCTATCCTATTCATGCAATAGATAATATTGCAGTTCCTTCGGTAGGTAAAGCTCCTGAGAATGTGTTTTTCTTAACAGCTGATGCTTTTGGTGTATTACCTCCTATTTCTAAATTAACCCCAGAGCAAGCTATGTACAGCTTCATTAGTGGTTATACTGCAAAAGTTGCAGGAACAGAAGCTGGAGTTACAGAACCACAAGCAACTTTCTCTGCTTGTTTTGGTAAGGCATTTTTACCTTTACACCCTGGAAAATATGCTAAAATGCTTGGCGAAAAATTAAAAGCCAATCCAAACATCAATGTTTGGTTAATCAATACAGGTTGGACTGGTGGCCCATACGGAATAGGCTCAAGAATGAAATTAGCTTATACCAGAGCTATGATTACAGCTGCCTTAAATGGAGAACTAAACCATGTAAATTTCGAACAACACCCTGTTTTTGGATACCAAATGCCAGTGAGTTGCCCTAATGCGCCAGCAGAATTATTAAACCCACGTAATACTTGGGCAGACAAATCTGCATACGATGCACAAGCAAACAAGTTGGCAAATATGTTTGTTAAAAACTTTGAACAATATGCGAGCGGAGTAGATGCTGAAATTTTAGCAGCTGCCCCAAAAGCTACACAACAAGCCTAGGCATTGTTTAATACTTTAAAGAAAGAGACATCCATCTTGGGTGTCTCTTTTTTATTTTTACCAAATGATGCAAAAAGACCCACTAGAAAAAAAAGACCCTAGTTTTTTATTTTCCTTGAACCTCATGGTGCTCGGTGGTACCCTTTTACTCTTTGTAATGATAAGCCTCAATAAACTTATGATTCATTATCTTAGTGGGCATTTAAATCAAACTAACCAGTTTATTTATAAAATTGCTTTGGTAGAAAATGAAACTTTTAAAATATATAATGAACGTGAATTATACCTCACCTGGTTTAGTTTTTCGCTCTCCTTTATTGGATTAGTTATTGTATTAAGCAAACTTGTAAAAACCTGGAAAAACTGAGTATGCAACTCTTTTATTTACCCAATTTAAACGCATCAAGCTTCGAATTTTCTGAAGAAGAATCCAAACATTGTGTTCGCGTATTGCGTAAAAAAACTGGTGATTACATTACACTCATTGATGGCAAAGGCACAGAAGCAATTGCTAGCATAGTTTCTGATAATCCTAAAAAATGTACGGGGAATATTATCCAGCGAATACATCATAAACCGAATAGAAACTATTACTTACACCTGGCAATTGCTCCAACTAAAAATTTTGATCGCATGGAGTGGATGCTCGAAAAATGCATAGAAATAGGTGTGGATGAGATTAGTTTTATAGTAACTGCCAACAGCGAACGCGATAAAATTAACATGGAACGATGCGAGAAAATTGCCATATCTGCTATTAAACAAAGTAAACAATTTTTCTTGCCAAACATTAATCCTATGCAATCATTTCAAGCTTTTTTGGATCGAACCGAAACAATTCCCAACAAATGGATTGCATGGTGTGAAACTGAAAAAATAGAATTACTTTCAAAACAAATAGATGGCAAAGAATACTCCAACAACCTTGTTTGTATTGGCCCTGAGGGTGATTTCTCCAAACAAGAAATTGAAGCAGCTAAAGCCCACCAATTTCTACCTTGTTCATTAGGGTCAAGCATTTTGAGAAGTGAAACGGCAGCAGTGCTTGTAAGTGCTTGGTATGCATCAAAATCTATTTAGCATGATCCTATTCCCTTTCAAAATTTTGTTTAAAAATAATCCAAGAAGCATCCATATTTGCAGCATGAGGTTATTATACATTTTCTTTTGCACGTTGATGTTAACGCTATGTACTTCTTTTGCCCCTGCCCCAGCGATAAAAATTGCTAAATTAAAATACAATGGTGGCGGCGATTGGTATGCCAATAAAACAGCTCTTCCCAACTTAATTGCATTCTGCAACAAACAACTGAACATGCAAATTTCCCCAGACGAAGACATCGTTGAGGTAGGAAGTGCCGAGCTCTTTAACTATCCTTTTGTGCACCTAACCGGGCATGGCAATATTGTTTTTTCTGAGCTTGAAGCTAAAAACCTACGCAATTATTTATTGGCAGGTGGCTTTCTGCATGCAGATGATAATTATGGTTTAGATAAATTTTTTAGAAGAGAAATGAAAAAGGTATTTCCAGAGTTAAGTTTTGTTGAATTACCCTTTAATCATGCTATTTATCAAAAGCCTTTTCAATTTAACAATGGTTTACCAAAGGTGCATGAGCACGACAACAAACCATCCCAAGGATTTGGTTTAATCTATGAAGGAAGGTTACTTTGCTTTTATAGTTACGAATGTGATTTAGGCAATGGTTGGGAAGACAAAGAAGTGCATAACGACCCTGAACCTGTGCGTCAAAAAGCTTTACAAATGGGCGCAAATATTGTGAGTTATGCGTTTATGAAATAAGCCTTTTCTTAACCCAAGGCTTTTATCTCATTCACTAATTCTGTAAGTGCTTTTTTTGCATCACCAAACAACATGCTGGTTTTTGGTTTATAAAATAATTCATTCTCAATTCCGGCATATCCGGCTTTCATTGAGCGCTTATTCACAATTACATTGCTTGCATTTTCAACATCTAAAATAGGCATTCCATAAATGGGTGAACTAGGGTCAGTCTTAGCAGCAGGATTTACTACATCATTTGCTCCTACCACCAACACCACATCTGTTGAAGCAAATTCAGGATTTATCTCCTCCATTTCTAATAACTTATCGTAGCTCACATTACTTTCTGCTAACAATACATTCATGTGCCCAGGCATTCTACCTGCTACCGGATGAATGGCATATTTTACCTCTACCCCTTCTTCCTCAAGCAATAATTCTAAATCGTGAACAATATGCTGGGCTTGCGCTACCGCTAATCCGTATCCTGGAACAATAATCACCTTTTTTGCATAGCGCATGAGAATGGCTGCATCACTTGCCGTTACTTCTTTAATGCTGCCTTCAAAAGTACTAGTACCCGCAGCTTCCCCTTTGGATCCACCACCAAAATTACCAATTAAAACATTCAGCAAAGATCGGTTCATGGCTTTACACATGACAATGGTTAGTAAAGTGCCGGCCGAACCAACTAAGATACCTCCTACCAACATCACTTTATTATCGTACAAGAACCCTCCAAAAGCAGCTGCAACGCCAGTAAAAGAATTTAATAATGATATAACAACGGGCATATCTGCTCCACCAATGGGCAATACAAATAATACACCATACAGGAGAGATAAAGCCAAAACTAGATAAAAAAACAAACTTGTATTGGCTCCATCACCAGCTATAACCAAATAAGAAAAAGCAAGAATAACAAGCAATAAACCAATGTTTATGAATTGCTGTCTGCCCAAACTTTTATCTTTTACCTTACCACTTAATTTACCCCAAGCAATCATACTCCCAGAAAAAGAAACTGAGCCAATTACCATGCCCGCAATAATGATCATTAATTTACCAGATAGGGCTGCACTAAAATCAGGATTTATCACCAATGTAGAGAGTATTGGATTGGTTAATGTATTTCCCAGATGTTGAAACTCAATAATTGAAATAAGCATGGCACAAGCACCACCCATTCCATTAAACAAACTCACCATTTCTGGCATCGCAGTCATTTGTACTTTTTTAGCTGCTATAAAACCTAATAAAGTGCCAATGGCAAGGGCAGCAAAAATAAAACCTGTATGCTGCAAATGCATATCTGTCTCAGGATTTTTATACAAGAATATGGTTCCAAAAATGGCCAGTCCCATGCCAAATGCAGCTATTAAATTTCCCTTTCTTGCACTGGCAGGATTACCCAAAAACTTAAGCCCCAAAATAAAAGTAATGGAAGCTATCAGGTAAATTAGTTGTAGTATATTATTTTCCATTTTTTATTTTTTCTTCTTAAACATTTCTAACATTCTATCAGTTACCACAAATCCACCAACCACATTGAGCGTACCAAGTATTACCGCAATAAAACCGAGTATTAAAGATGCCAGTTGTTCAGCTTCTCCCATTACAATGATTGAACCAATAATGACCACTCCATGAATGGCATTAGCTCCACTCATTAAAGGAGTATGCAATACACTTGGTACATGTCCTATTAATTCAATACCTACAAATATCATTAAGATAATTAGGTATAATAGTTCTAAATTTTCTGTTAATATAGTTAGCATTGGTTTTTAGTTTTTGGTTTTTAGTATACTATGGTCTATGGACTGTGGTCAATGGTCTATCTCAATATTTTCCCTTCATGGCAAATTAAAGTGCCTTGGGTAATTTCTTCTTCAAACTCCCATTTAAAGCTTTCTTTGCTAGCAAGATGATTTAACAAGTTTTGAATATTCTTTGCATATAATTCACTGGCATTTTGAGGCAATGTGGCTGCTAGGTTTGCCGGACCAATGATTTGAACGCCATGCTTAGTAATTATTTTATCATATTCACTCAATTCGCAATTTCCACCTTGTTCTACTGCCATATCAACAATTACAGCACCCAACTTCATTTCCTTAACTTGATCTTCTGTAATCAGTGTTGGGGCTTTTTTACCCATTACTAAAGCAGTAGTGATGACCAAATCTGCCTGAAATAAACTTTTATTTACCGCTTCTTTTTGTTTTTCTAAATAAGCAGCAGATACCTCTTTGGCATATCCTCCTTCCACTTTGGCAGCTTCATCAGACTTTACTTCTATAAACTTAGCTCCTAAACTTTCTACCTGCTCTTTAGTTTCTGGCCTTACATCACTAACCTCTACAATGGCACCTAATCGCTTTGCAGTTGCAATAGCTTGTAAGCCGGCCACGCCTGCACCATAAATTAATACACGCGAAGGGGTAAGAGTTCCAGCTGCAGTCATTAATAATGGGAAAATTTTTCCCAATTGTGCTGCCCCTAAAATGACCGCTTTATACCCTGCCAAATTAGCTTGCGAACTTAAGGCATCCATATTCTGAGCTCTTGAAATTCTAGGTATGGCATCCATGGCAAAAGCACTTATTTTCTTTGCATTTAATTGTTGAACCAAATCCGAATTAAAGGAGGCATATAGGTATGAGATTAACACAGTACCTTCTTTCAGTAAGTTGATTTCAGATTCATCTGGTGCATTCACTTTTACTAGTATATCTGCTTGTTGGAGTACAGTTACTTTATTCGCAATAATACATTCAGATTTTTCATACGCTTCATCACTAAAATTAGATGCATAGCCCGAACCTGCTTCTACATAAATTGTGTGTCCAACTTTAATAAGTTGTTGGGCCACCTGTGGAGTAAGAGCCACACGGTTTTCGGCATAACGCGTTTCTTTTATTACTGCAATTTTCATTTGGTATAGGTATACACATTGGCTTACTTTGTCAATGCTAATTTAATTCAATATTACACTATATAATTTATTTTCCTAAACATTATTATTATGTTTAAAATTGCCTTTTCGCCTCTCTATCAGCATCCTTTGCCAGAAGGACATCGTTTCCCAATGGAAAAATACGAACTCATCCCCAAGCAACTTCTGCATGAAGGAATTATTCAAGAATCGGACATGTTTGAACCTAAATTGGCTCAAACAGTTGACATTTTGAATACCCATACGCATGCCTACATAGAACAATTAAACAATTTAAGTTTAGATAAAACAGCTATTAGGCGAATTGGGTTTCCACTTTCAAAGGAACTCGTTGAAAGAGAAAAATGCCTCATACAAGGCACCTTAGATTGTGCTCATTTTGCTTTACAAGATGGCATATCTATGAATATTGCCGGAGGAACACACCATGCCTTTGCAGATAGAGGAGAAGGATTCTGCCTATTCAATGATATGGCATTTGCAGCCAATATGTTGTTGATTCAGCAAAAGGTTAAACGAATATTAATTATTGATTTAGATGTACATCAGGGAAATGGAACGGCTTCTATTTTTAAAAATAAACCAGAGGTATTTACTTGGAGTATGCATGCCAAAGATAATTACCCTTTCCATAAAGAGGAATCAGATTTAGACATTCCACTGCAATCAGGAACATCAGATAATGCCTATATTTCATTATTGGAAGAACATTTACCAAAGGTATTAGCCATTCATAAACCTGAAATCATTTTTTATTTGTGTGGGGTAGATGTATTAGCCAGCGATAAGCTCGGAAAATTAAATTTAAGTATGGAAGCATGCAAAAAACGAGATGAATTAGTATTTAAATCTGCTCAATCACTACAAATTCCGGTGGTATGTGCCATGGGCGGCGGATATTCTCCACGAATTTCAGACATTGTGAATGCTCATTGCCAAACCTTTAAAGTAGCACAAAATATTTTTTTCTAAAATCTTTCCGAACTATTGATTTTTTAAAATTTGAAACTTTATTTCACGGAGTGAATAGGAAAGTTTTTTTTCCTTGACATTTTAAAAATTTTAACGCTTAAATTTGTAGAGAGAAAAAATTCAGGAGCATGACGAAGGCTAAAAAACCAGCAGCAAAAGTGGCAGCAATTAAAAAAGAAGCGCCTAAGAAAACGAGTCCGAAAAAAAACTACTTAGTAGATGATGAGGACGAAGAAGATTTAGATGAAAAGATTGACTTAGATGGGAATGAAGAGGATGACTTAGATGCTGACTTAAACGATGCAGATATTGTTATGCCTAAAACCTTCGACCCATTTGATGACGACGACGACGATGATGATGAATACTAAAAAATAGTTTATATTTTAATATTAACATAAAATAAAAAAACCACCCTCATCAGGTGGTTTTTTTATTTTTAATTTCGTTTCCAAACCAAGTCCGGACTTCTCACCGAATTGCTTTGATTCAAGCCTCTATCATAAATATAAAATTGATACACCACAGTATCTTTGGCGTCAAAATG
>CANHDN010000075.1 GCA_947459415.1 Bacteroidota bacterium | reverse complement strand
TAGGCTAAGTGCTGGCAATGGATTTAGGATTGTAAATATATTTACAGAAGACCATGCTGCGCTTACAGGTGCCAGAGAAATAGTTATTGCAGAAGATTTGAAGCCAGAAAAAACATGGAATATGAATGTTAATTACAGCAGTTGGCGCAACCAAAAACAAGGATTCTTAGAATGGGATATCAGTGCATTCTATACCTGGTTTGGCAATAAAATTATACCTGATTACGACCAAGACCCTAATAAAATTGTTTACCAAAATTTAAGTGGATTTGCCGTTTCTAGGGGTATTACCTTAAATACGGCGGCAAGTTTTGTTTTTCCTTTAAAAATAAATGCAGGATTTACCCTCATGGATGTGTTTGCGCAACAAACAGACTATATGGGTAACAGCTTCAGGCAGGTTCAAATGCATGCTCCTCGTTTTTCGGGAACTTTTCAAATAAGCTACACCTGGAAACTTATCGGTCTGTCTTTAGATTATACAGGACAAGTATACGGGCCGATGAGATTGCCCATTTTGCCCAATGATTTTAGGCCCGAATATTCACCTTGGTTTAGCCTGCAAAATGTGCAGCTCACTAAAAAGTTCGGACCTAAATTAGAGTGTTATGCCAGTATTAAAAATTTGTGGAATTTTTTGCCAGCCCATCCGCTTATTCGTTGGTGGGATCCATTTGATAAGCGTGTAGATGATGTAAATGATAATCCGCAAGGTTACCAATTTGATGCGGGCTATAATTATGCTCCTTTGCAAGGACGAACCTATTTTTTTGGCTTCAGGTATTTGTTACCTTAGTTGGGTTTCTTTTAGTTTCATCACTTTGTGAAACTCCTTATTCATTTTCTGAATGTCTTTTAGCAATTCTGTTCTACCTCTTTTATCGAGTGAAGAAGTTAAATAAATAGGAGGGAGCTCTTCCCAAGTTTCGAGCAGTTTTGCTTTAAAATTGGCCACATTTACCTCGGCTTCGGCATTTTTTAATTTATCTAATTTAGTAAACACGATACTAAATGGAATACCTTTTTCTCCTAGTAGATTGATAAATGATAAATCTTTTTCTTGGGGTTCAATTCTAGTGTCAACTAAGGTAAATAAGTTAACTAAATGGTCTCTTTTCTCCAAGTAATTCCAGAGTGTTTTTTCCCAAGAGTTTCTCAAATCTTTGGATCTTTTTGCATAACCATATCCCGGTAAATCAACCAAATTCCATTCCTCATTTACACAAAAGAAGTTCATGCTAATGGTTTTTCCTGGGGTCCCAGAAGTTCTTGCTAATTCTTTGCGTTGAACCAACATATTAATGAGGGAGGATTTACCTACGTTACTTCGCCCAATAAAAGCATATTCAGGAATATCTGTTTTGGGACAATCTTTTAAACTATTGGCACTTGTTTTATATACAGCTGAACTAATCTCCATTCCACAAAAATAGTTTATTTATTTGCTTTTATACACGTTTTACCATTTCGTGTATTAGGCGTGTTAGCTTTGGTTCAGCTATGGCTGCTGCATTTAACACGTCTTGTAAGCTGATTTTTTTTATTAATCCCGGAACACCCAAATCTGTTATCACCGATATAGCAAAGACCCGCATGCCCATGTGGCGTGCTACAATATTCTCTGGTACAGTGCTCATTCCAACGGTATCTCCGCCAATGATGCGCAAATATTTATATTCTGCCGGGGTTTCTAAAGCTGGTCCTTGAACTGCAGTATAAACTCCTTCTTGCAAAGAAATATTTAATTCTTTTGCTAAATTTTTGGCAATGGAAATCAATTTTAAATCGTATGGTTCACTCATGTCTGGGAATCTTGGCCCCCAATGTTCGTTGTTTTTACCTCTCAATGGATGTTCAGGAAGAAGATTAATATGGTCTGTTATAAGCATTAAATCACTTACCTTAAAATCTGGATTTAATCCACCTGATGCATTGGATATAAACAAGGTTCTAATGCCAAGTTGATATAGAATTCTTACAGGGTAGGTAACTTGTTGCATGCTGTATCCTTCATAATAATGGAACCTGCCTTGCATCACCACAACTGGAACTTGATTGAGTGTGCCAAAGAGTAATTTACCTTGGTGACTTTCTACCGTACTCACAGGGAAATTGGGGATATCTGCATATGAAATAGAATAATCTATTTGCATATCGTTCACTAATGCACCCAGTCCAGTGCCAAGAATTATTCCGATCCTAGCTTGGTTATAAAATGGACTTAAATAATTAATACTTTCTTGGGTTTCCTTTAACATATTCTAAAATAGTATTGGTAAATGCTAATTCTTCTTTAGCTGAAAAAGCAATTTTTATGGGTAAATAAAAAATAGGTAATTTTTCAATTTGATTGAAATATTCACATTGAATTAATTTTTGGTAATCCTTTTCAGTGCAAATGATAAGTTTTTTTTCTGCCCTAATTTCATCAAAGACCTGTTTAATTTTTTCAATATCTTTTTGTTTGAAAATGTGGTGGTCAGGATAGTCTAAAAAAGAGACTTCGTGATAGTAACATTTTAAGTGGTTTTCAAAAATGGCAGGCCTAGCAATGCCACAAATTCCTAAAACTGCTGTTGCGCTTGTTTCTTTTTGATCCTGATGGAAAGGGATTAAGTTTCCATAAACGATACTCGAAAAAAATAACTTCTGGCTAGGTAGGGGTTTTAACTGATTAATTATTTCTGTTTTATTTGATTCTGAAAGCTTAGGATCGCACTTGCTTATAATGATGATATCGGCTCGTTTTGCTGCATCAGCATATTCCCTCAAATAACCACTGGGTACTAAATAATCATTACAATACAATTTATCCTGTTCGGTTAATAAGATGTTAAGTCCTGGTTTTAATGCCCTATGTTGGTAGGCATCATCTAATAAAATGATATCAGTTTCAGGTGCATCCATTAATAAATTTGGAATTCCTAACACTCGATTTTCTGATACTGCAACCGAAATATCCGGGAATTTGCAATAAAGCTGATAGGGTTCATCACCTATGGTGAATGGGTTACATGTTTTATCTGCAAAAATATATCCACTCGTTTTTCTTTTAAAACCTCTGCTGAGCACGGCTACCTTTAATGGAGCTTTACTTAATACCTCTATTAAAAATTCAATATGTGGTGTTTTCCCCGTTCCCCCAAATGCTAAATTACCAACATTGATGGTAGGTATTTCAAATTCGCTTGTACCAAAAAAATCAATATCATATAGGTGATTTCTTAACCTCAAAATGCCCTGATAAAGCAGTGAAATTGGAAGAAGTGCTAATTGAATAATTTTCAAAGTCATGTGTTTTTAAAGTAGCAATTTTATCATTTTGTTACTTATTATGATTAAAAACTAATTTTCTGTATTGCAAAGTGCTCAATCAATGGCTATTAGGAATTTAAACATTAAATATTTATACTTGTAAAGTGAAATCTATCTAAAAAGTTTAGATAGAAAATATGAATAAATACAATCATCTAAATGATAAATAAGAAATTTTTATTTCTGTTTAATATAATTTCTCTAGGCTTTTTAGCTTTATCTGCCCAACCTTTAACTCAAGGTTTAGGGTCTGATTTTCAGTTAAAATTAGCTAAAATTGATAGCAATACCTTGCAATGGAGAAATAAATTATATCCAAAAACTGACGCTGGTAGTTTGAACATTTATGGATTTGAACCCAATGAAATACCTGTCTATTCCGATTCAACTTACGCTCTTCGTTTAAGTTTATTGGAAATGGAAATTCCAATGGAATATAACCAGCAAGTTAGGGCTTATATTGATTTATATGCAAATAGAAAACGAAACCTAATTAGCAAGGTGCTAAGTACTTCTAAACTTTATTTTCCAATATTTGAAGAGGTGTTTGATCGCGAAAATATACCAATGGAATTTAAGTATTTGGCGGTTATAGAAAGTGCCCTTAATCAAAGGGCTATTTCGCCTGTTGGAGCCGCCGGTCTTTGGCAGTTTATGTCTCCAACCGGTAGAATGTACGGACTAAAAACAGATCATTATATTGATGATCGGAAAGATATTATTAAGTCTACTGAAGCAGCAGTAAAATACTTTAAAAACTCCTACCGATTATATGAAGATTGGCTTCTGGTAATTGCAAGTTATAATTGTGGTCCTGGTAACGTGAATAAAGCCATCCGTAAAGCGGGTGGAAGAAAAAATATTTGGGAAATAATGCCTTATTTGCCCAGGGAAACACGTGGATATGTGCCAGCATTCATTGCTGCAGCTTATGTGATGAACTATGCCAGTGAACATAATATTTATCCTTCAGAGGAAGAGCCATATTTTCACTTAGATACCGTCATGGTAGATAGCAGGATGTCTCTGGAAAAATTAGCCTTGGCTTTGGGTACAAGCGTTGATGAAATTAAGCAATATAATCCTTCTTTAAAACAAGGAGTGATCCCGTTTAACTCTGAGGGTACCATACTAACTTTACCATATCATTATGCTATTCGTGTATCGGCATTGCGTTATGATACATCTTTTAGTAATAAAATTGATGAAAGTTTATTGGCAATAAACAGAACTATTCAATCAGAGAGCAAACCTGATAGGGTGATATACAAGGTGAAAAGTGGTGATTATTTAGCCAAAATCGCTAAAAAATATGATGTAAGTGTAGCCGAATTAAAAAAATGGAATAAGGGCACGATAAGAGGAAATAAAGTTACTAAAGGGCAAAAACTAAAGATTTATCCAAATCAGGCTTAAATCATTTTTTACAATGAAACAGTTGCTTTTCCCCGTTTTCTTTGCAAGTAAAGAATAGATAATCTAATCCGCCTTCATTTAATTCAAACATCTTACGCAACGCAGTAACCTCTAGAGGAAAATTTCTTTTACTTACATTAGCCTGTTTGATATTGTTTTCTTTTAGATATTTTTTAATACTAGTTTTTGAAAAATTTATGCTTTGAATGATTCTAAATGACCTACCCATGAAATTTTCAGGAATTTGGTCTCCTAAGTAATATAAACTTTGTTTACTTAGTAATTTAAGATTGTTTTCTTTAGCATAAGTTCCATGTAAATTCCCCTTGATGATACATGGATGTGGTTCAAAAAAATAACTGAATTCTGCTGGTTGAACAGCCTTAGAAACAGTATTTTCTTTGTGATTTTTAGGATTAAAATGCAATGTTTTTGATTCATCTCCTACTATTACTGCTTCAATTTCTGGTTCATTTTTTTGATTATAATCTACCAAAGCCAATACTTCCTTAACCTCGTATTTATTTCCAACTATCCATATTTTTGAAAGGTGTAAAAGGGTTTTCTTTAGATAGGTTAAATCTACCATGGGGCTTAATTTTAGGAGCACTCTTGGGCACACTAATTCGCATTTTTTTTCAATTTCAAGGTAGTTTGGTTTTCCTTGTTCTAAGAAAAAAACCTTGCCACTTTCAGATCGCCTGTCTGCATCTAAAAAAATTAAGTCGAAGCTTTCTTCTGAATTTTCTAAGAAATCTTCTGCCGAACTCGTTAGGCGGTTAATATTTTGTATGTTTAATTTTTTAAAATTTTCTCTGACTAATAGATTAAGGAATTCATCAGGGTCCAGCGAAATTACTTGTTTAAAGCTTTTGGAGAAAGCCCAATCATCTACCCCTAATCCGCCAGATAAATCCAAAATTTTATTTCCTTTAAATAAACTTGATTTAAATAAAGCAGACGATTCACTGCTAGCTTGTTCATAACTTTTAGAGGTAAACCAACAATGCTTTAGTGCAAATGTTGGTATTTTGCTTTCAGCTTTAAGATAAATACTGATTTGTTGAGCTAACAGCGTGTTTAATTCTTTTGTATTATCTTTGCGGCTAAGTAAATATTTTTCAGCACTTAATTGTTTGTTTTCAGTCAAAAACTGACCCAAATCAAACTGAGATATTAATTCTGAAAAGTTTAACGTTGTACTCAAAAGTTAATTTTTATAAAAATGAAAAAGTTATTGTATGGTTTCTTTCTGCTAGCTATGCTAAGCTTAAGCGCTTGCAAGGGTAGTTGTCCTAAATTCTCACTGCCAGTTCCAGCTATTACCATTACATTTTAATAAACTGGAATTGTATATTTTGCTTTAAATTGGGGTGTAAGCTTTTTGCTACTGGACAATTTAAACCTGTATCCATCAGTTTGTTTTTTTCTTGTTCTGTAAAATTTCTATCAGGAATTTTTAGTTCAATGCCCACCTCAACAACTCTTCTAGGTAAAGTTCCCATCGTTTTAGAAATGCTCAAGATGGTTCCAGATATGTCTATTTTTAAGCTCCTAGCTTCAATTCCCATCACTGTTATCATGCAGGTTCCCAAAGAGGTAGCTAAAAGGTCTGTTGGGCTAAATGATTCTCCTTTACCATGATTGTCCTTGGGAGCATCTGTCAATATTTCTATTCCAGAATCTAAATGTTTTGCATTACATCTTAGTTCTCCTACATAAATAACTTCAAAATTTGCCATGTATTTGTTAAATTTGAAACAAAGTTAAGAATTTGTTGCAGCTAAGAAATTTCTTTTTATTGTGTTTGTTGTTTTTTACGGCAGATCCTGTTATTTCTCAGAATACACCTGTTACTGAAGTGCAATTAATGTATTCCAAGAGTAATCTGTTTGGTGTAAATCTTAATTCACACAAATCTTGGGGTGCTTTTTATCGTTTAGGATGGCATAAAACAGGAAAACAACACAATCATTGGGAAATTGACATAAGCAGAATTAAACATCCTAAAGAAATAAGACGGCCGGGCTTTACAGAAGCACAAGCCCAATATTCTTTTGGAAGAATGAATATGGTTTTTTTTGTTCGGAATAGCTTTGGCCAGACAATTACGCTCACTGATAGGCCTTATAAAAATGCGGTTGGTTTAAATTTTGTTTATAATATTGGTTTTACGGCGGCGCTATTAAAGCCTATATACTTGGAAATATTCTACCCTTATGAGAATTCACCAGGTTACGGTTATTTAGTGAGTGAAAAATATGACAAAGAAAAACATTCTGATATTTATAGAATCCATGGGAATGCCTCAAACACAAAAGGAATTTCGGAGACTAAAATTGAGTTAGGAGCATTTGGCAGAGCTGGTTTTCAGGTAGATTTTGCAGATTATCCTGATGAATTAAGATGTTTGGAGGCTGGCATTACGCTTGATGCATTTGCAAGCCCGATTCCAATTGTAGCTGTTGCTAATGATAATTTTGATAAGCTCTTTTGGGGATTTTATATTGCGTATAATTTTGGAAGTAGAAAATAGTTTTTAATATGATTGAATTACCAGTTTTAGGAGAAGAGAAAGTTAAAAAGCCAAGTTGGTTGAAGGTTAAATTACCTACCGGTGAAAATTATAAACGGGTTAGACAACTTGTAGATGAATATAAATTACATACTATTTGCGAAAGCGGTAATTGTCCGAACATGGGTGAATGTTGGGGGGCAGGAACAGCAACATTTATGATATTGGGAAATACCTGCACCAGAAGTTGTTCATTTTGTGCTGTTGCCACTGGTAGAGCAAATAATTATGATCAGGACGAGCCTAGACGTGTTGCAGAGGCTATTAAATTAATGCAAGTAAAACATGCTGTAATTACTAGCGTAAATAGAGATGAATTGCCAGATAAAGGTGCTAAGGTATGGGCAGATACTATTAGATTGGTTAAACAAGAAAGTCCGGGTACTACCATGGAAACCCTTATTCCAGATTTTTTAACGCATTGGGATTTATTATACCAAGTGATCGATGAACGACCAGAAGTTGTTTCACATAACATGGAAACAGTTAAAAGATTATATAGAAAGGTTCGTCCTCAGGCCAAGTATGAAAGAAGTTTGGAGCAAATTAGGCTTACAAAAGAACGCGGTTTAAGAACTAAAAGTGGGGTAATGCTCGGTTTAGGCGAAACAGAAAATGAAGTATTAGAAATAATGGATGATTTGGTTGCCAATGGTTGTGATGTTTTAACACTTGGCCAATATTTACAACCAACTAAAATGCATTTAAATGTAGAGACTTTTATTACCCCTGAACAATTTGAATTTTATAAAGTAGCTGGGATGGAAAAGGGGTTTAAATATGTTGAATCTGGAGCGCTTGTTAGATCTTCTTATCACGCAGAAAAGCATATTTAATTTGTGTAGTTTGGAATAAAAAAAGCCCAGATAAAAATTGTTTTATCTGGGCTTTTTTTATTATTGGAGCTTAACTAGTTTTTACCGTAAAACTTCTTCTTAACTTCAGAAAGTATAGGAGCCATTTGATCTGCATTCTTATAACCAGGAACCAACTCCGTGTTTTTGGTTTTTGGGTAAATGAAAATCGTTGTTGGGTAACCACTAATTTGATTATTACTAATAACACCTGCTAACTGCTCTCCTGTGTATACTCTTCCTTCAAAATTATACATAGCACCTTTAATCTCTGGATTAAATTTAACAGGAATGAAGTCTTCATTTACCATACTAATAATTGCTGCTTTTTCATAAGCATCCTTATCCATTCGTTTGCACCAACCACACCAATCTGTGTATACATCTACCAGCATGATTTTATTTTTCTTTTTGGCTAATTCATAGCCTTTATTAAAATCCATCCATTTAATTTCATCATCGGCTTTAAATGATGTACCTATGAATAAACTTAGAATCAGAAGCGTTGCTATTTTAATTTTCATGCTTGTTTTTTTTTATTATACTTAATAATCGTCCCAATCAATTTCTTTTTTTCAAAATAACGAAAATAAAAGTAAAAAATTTTATTAATTCTGTTCAGCCATATTAATTACTTTATCTGCATTGTAAGCTCCATTCTTTAGTTTTTCTCTGATTTCTTTGAAGGCTTCAATGGTTCTTTGAGCTTGTTCAACGGTGTGAACTGCGGTTGGAATCAATCTTAAAAGTATCATTCCCTTCGGGATAACTGGATAAACTACTACCGAGCAGAAAATATGATAATTTTCTCTTAAATCGTGCACTACTGATGTAGATTCTGCCACAGTTCCATGCATAATAACTGGAGAAACTGGAGAATTGGTTCGGCCTAAATCAAAACCTTCTGCCTTCAGGCCACTCTGTAATGCCTTTACAACAGTCCATAATTTTTCTCTGTATTCAGGATGTTTTCTTATTAAATCTAAACGTTTTAAAGCTCCAAGAACGATAGGCATTGGAACAGATTTAGCATAAATTTGAGAGCGTAAATTATATCTCAAAAACTTCACTACCTCTTTATCAGCAGCAATAAAACCGCCAATTAATGCCATTGATTTCGCAAATGTTCCGAAATAGATATCAATTCCATCTTGGCAGTCTTGTTCCTCTCCTGTGCCAGCCCCAGTTTTCCCCATAGTTCCAAATCCATGCGCATCATCTACAAACAACCTGAAATTATATCGTTCCTTTAAGGCTACAATTTCTTTTAATCTTCCTTGCGCACCTGTCATTCCAAAAACACCTTCTGTTATTACTAATATAGCACCACCAGATTCTTGGGTAAGTCTCGTTGCTCGTTGTAATTGTTTTTCTAAACTTTCTAGATCATTGTGCTCAAATACAAATCTCTTTCCCATGTGCAATCTCACACCATCTACAATACAAGCATGGCTTTCTGCATCGTAAACAATTACATCATGTCTATCCACTAATGCATCAATGGTACTTACCATTCCTTGATAGCCATAATTTAATAAAACTGCATCTTCTTTTCCTTCAAATGCAGCTAATTCGCGGTCTAACTGCTCATGATAAACAGAGTTACCACTCATCATTCTGGCGCCCATTGGATAAGCTAATCCATAATCTTGAGTGGCTTTTGTATCTACTTCTCTAACCTCCGGATGATTGGCTAATCCGAGATAATTATTTAAACTCCAGTTTAACATTTTTTGACCTCGAAAAGTCATTTCTGGACTAATTTCACCTTCTAATTTTGGGAACATGTAATACCCATATGCATCATCGGCATATTGGCCTAGCGGACCAGCTTTCTTTTTGAGTTTCTCAAATAAATCCATGATATGATAAAATTTGCCACGAAAATAATTAAAATAAAGACAGTCTGAACCAAATAATTTTTAAAATTTAAATCTTATCATACATTTTACAATACTTTTTGATAAACTATAAAATTCTGCCCAATTTTGATCTTTTAATTCAAATGCTGGGACATAGTTATAAGCATATTTTATATAGATATCTGTCAGTTTATTTAATTTTAATGAGCTTAAAAAGTAACAATAGAAACCATTTTTATGTAGCATTTTATTGGCAAAATTTAATGGTAAGTCACTTTCTGGCATATATAACCTAGCAGCATAATCTTCAACTTGATATAGGCAATATCTGGTTCTAAATCGCCACTGGCTATTTTTGGGTTGATAGTTAATGTCATAATAAATGAATGAACCATTTGCCCATTTCCCGGTGTTATTTTGTGCTTTAACCCATTCAATCCTAAATTGATATTTCCAAGACTCATGGAACTGATCATTGATTTGAAACCTAATTTGATGCTTATCTAAACTGATCAGTTGAATCATGGGATCTTCAAATTGGCTACTTTTATTTTTCTCCGAATTGATATACCTGTACCTTGCTTCAAGTTGAAAAGTTTTAGTGAAACTTTGCTGGTAAGAAATAAAAAAGTCTGAACCCATTGCAGGCTTAAATTTTTGAAATGTGGCAGATTTTGTGTTATAAGTATCTGCAAATAAGCTTATTGAATGCTTTCTTGTAGGCTTGAAAATGAAAGCCCAATAAAGCCCCATCTCGTTGCCAAGGATCCCCAGTGAAGACCAGCCATTTGCAGCAGAATTAGTATATTTAGCATCATAATTTCTATATAAAATTAAGCCGTCTAGCTTGCTGTGAATAGGAATAATTGCTTTGATAATGAAAGCTTTTTCTTTCCAGTTTTGCAGCGCTAATTCATACTGCAGGTTAATATTTTTTATTTGTTTTGACCCAAAAGTACTGGCGTATGTATTTATTTGTAGATTTAGTAAGTTATGTATATTGTTTAAGCTTGTTAAGGAAGCATGGTTAATGATTTCTTTTTTTTGCAAGATGAAACCCAACTGCCAAGTAGGTTTAAGCAGGGTAAAATGAAATCCGTAATTTTGTTGAATGGCAGCGTTTTTCTTGGCTAATTCTTGCGGGGTTCTATGTAATCCGCTAAGGAGAACCCCAGATAAATAGTTTACCTGCAAGATACTATCTGTAAAAATGGAGGCACTTACCGGACTTCCACTCAACCAAATAGCTAATTGTTTGTTTTTTTTACCTAATGAAATTCCGATTCCTCTTAAAAACCCCATTTCACTTAAACTTCTGCTCGGACTTATTCCGTTTTGCAGAATTTGTGTTTGAAATACCAGTGAAGATTTACCAGAAAAATGGGAGCTTCCCATGCTAAGTCCTGTGCCAAAATTAGCATGAAAGTCTCCTAATGCCAATGTTTTTAATAGTTTAGAGCCTTTATAAAACAGGTGAATTGTCTGAAAATCCCCAACTAATCCCCATTTTTCACCTGGGTCTTTTTCGAATGAAAATCCCAAATACCAATTGGTTTTATATTGAAATCGATATCTAATTGATAAATAATCTTGGCTCCCAACATATTGTTTAGGTATGTTCTCGGGTTGCGTAAATTCACGTCTGTGTTGCAACATAATAGTATGATCACCTGCTTTTAATTTTTCTGCCGCAGTTGCATGTGATGTGACTAATTGCTCATCAAATTTACAAAATTGATTGAGTAAAGAGATGCTATTTGCGTCGAGACCACTCACGGCCTGTAATTCATATTTGCTAATAAAATGTCCAAATTTTTCTCTGTGTCTAATGATTTGTTGCTTTTGATTTGGGG
>CANHDN010000074.1 GCA_947459415.1 Bacteroidota bacterium | reverse complement strand
TGACAGACAAAACCTATAATCCGGAAGAAGGATGGAATGGAAGAGACTTTAATAAAGGTCAAGATTGCCAGCAGGATGCTTATATTTACCAAGTAAACGCAACTAGTTTTAATGGTAAAAAGTATACCTATAGTGGTTCAATAACTTTAATTCGTTAATGCAAGAAAATTTGTAATTTGTATTAATTGCTGAATAATCCTAGGTTTGCGTAAATATTAATCCTTATGTCAATTACAACACTCGGCCAATTTATCATCGAAAAACAACAAGATTTCCCATACGCAAAAGGAGAATTATCTAGAATTTTACGTGATATTGGAATTGCAGCTAAAATGATTAGCGCAGAGGTTAATAAAGCAGGCTTAACTCAAATTTTAGGTGAACATGGTTCTGTAAATGTGCAAGGTGAAGATGTGAAGAAGTTAGATATAATTGGCAATGAAACTTTTATTTGGGCTTTAGAAAAGGGTGGTGAGATATGCGCCATGGCTAGCGAAGAGAATGATGACATGATACCTTTACAAGGTGCCTATTCAAAAAATGGGAAGTATGTAATTTGTATTGATCCATTAGATGGTTCAAGCAATATAGACGTAAATGTTTCTATTGGAACAATTTTTTCTGTTTATAGAAGGGTTACTGAGCCAGGGACAGAACCAACATTGGCTGATGTGTTGCAAAAAGGAAGTGAGATTGTAGCAGCTGGGTATGTTATTTACGGTAGTTCAACCATGTTGGTTTATAGCACAGGCAAAGGCGTAAACGGTTTTACACTCGACCCAAGTATTGGCGAATTTTGTTTAAGTCACCCCAATATTAAAACGCCAGCAGAGGGTAAAATGTACTCTATAAATGAAGGTAATGCAGGAGAGTTTCCTGCGGGTGTTACTGAATACCTAAAATGGGTAAAAGAATCAGATAAAGCCAGCAATAGGCCTTATTCTGCCAGATATATAGGTTCTATGGTGGCAGATTTTCATCGTAATTTATTAAAGGGGGGAGTCTTTATTTATCCTCCAACAGCAAAAGCTCCAAATGGCAAACTTAGATTACTTTTTGAATGTATTCCAATGGGATATATAGCCATTCAAGCAGGTGGCGAGGCAACAACGGGTAAGCAAAACATATTAGAGGTTGAACCCACTGAAATACACCAACGTGTTCCCATTGTAATGGGTTCTAAAAACATGGTTGAAAAAGTAATCTCTTTTGGATTCTAGCTTGTAAAAGCTTTGCTTTAAGCCCTGCCAGCCAATAAAAACATGATGGCCATGCGGGTTGCTACACCATTTTCTACTTGGTCTAAGATAATGCTATGTTTACTATCAGCTACGTCGCTGGTAATTTCTACACCTCTGTTGATTGGACCTGGGTGCATAATTACAATTTCCTTTTTAAGTGAATCTAAGCGGGCTTTATCTAGGCCATACAACATGCTGTACTCGCGTAAACTTGGAAAATATTTAATGTCTTGACGTTCTAATTGTATGCGTAACATATTGGCTACATCACACCATTCTAAAGCTTTTTGTAGGTTATGCTCAACTTTTACACCTAAGGAGTTAATGTGCTTAGGTATTAGTGTTGTAGGACCACAAACCATTACCTCGGCACCTAATTTTTGCAGGCATAAAATATTTGAAAGTGCAACCCTTGAGTGTGTAATATCACCAACAATTACTACTTTTTTACCTTTCACTGATCCTAATTTTTCTCTGATAGAATAGGCATCTAGTAAAGCTTGGGTAGGATGTTCATGTGTTCCATCTCCAGCATTAATGATTTGTGCATTAACATGTTTAGCTAAAAACTGACATGCACCTGGAGCCGGATGACGCATAACAACCATGTCAACCTTCATGGCTAAAATATTATTTACAGTATCTATCAGAGTTTCACCTTTAGATACTGAAGACGATGAGGCAGAAAAATTTACAATATCTGCGCTCAAGCGCTTTTGAGCTAATTCAAATGAAATACGGGTTCGGGTTGAATTCTCAAAAAATACATTAGCAATAGTAATATCCCTTAAGCTCGGAACTTTTTTTATGGGTCTATTGATGATTGATTTAAAATTATCAGCGGTTTCAAATACCAATTGAATATCATCAGCCGTAATATCTTTAATGCCCAGTAAATGTTTCTGTGAGAACTTTTTCATTTTATTGGTTTGTAACTATTTGAACCGAATCTTTTTTGCTATTCTCGATCCATTCTACTTTCACTTTATCATTGCTGCGGGTATCAACAGATATTCCCACATAATCTGCTTGAATTGGTAGGTCTCTGCTATACTTTCTATCTACTAATACCAATAATTCAACCTTCGATGGTCTTCCAAAATCTGTCAAGGCGTCTAATGCAGAACGAATAGATCTACCAGTGTATAAAACATCGTCTATCAATACAATTTTCTTATCCTGAATGTTAAAGTCTATCTTCAGTTCACTTGGTAAAATTTGTTCATTTCCTCTTCTAAAATCATCTCGGTAAAAGGCAATATCTAATTCACCATAGAAAAAAGGTTGTTTACCTAAAATGGTTTCAAGTCTTTTTTTAATTCTTCTACTAAGAAATATTCCGCGGGGTTGCATTCCAATTAGCGCTGTATCAGAGAAGTTGCCAAGTCTTTCGATAAGCTCAAAACACAATCTATCTATGGTAATTTCAAGTTGTTTTTTTTCTAAAATTATTTTCGATTCCATGTGTCTTTTAAACCTTTTATGCATAATCTAAGGCTGGCTCAAATATGCAAAAAAAACTTTGAAATATATTATTACATTATTTTTTTGAACTTGATAAATCTAGTATCGCATCAAATTCTTCAGGCTTTAGCGCTTGAACGGAAAGACGACCCTGTCTAACCAATCCAATTTCTTGAAGCCTAGGGTCATCTTTAATTTGAGCCAAACTCACTGCTTTTTTTAATTTTTTGAAAGGTTTTAAATCAACTACTACCCAGGCAGTCTCTTCTGTTGTTGGATCTTGATAGGCTTCTTTTACTACTTTTGCAATCCCAACTACTTCTAATCCTTCATTACTGTGATACCATAAAACCAAATCACCCTTTTTCATTGCCCTTAAATTATTTCGAGCTTGGTAATTTCTAACGCCATCCCAAAATGTTTTACCATCTTTTTCAAATTGTTCCCAGCTATATTTAAATGGTTCTGATTTTACAAGCCAATGATTCATATTCATTCTTTAATTTTTTGATATGGTAAAATAACAACTTCGTAACCACTTAAATGGCAATTATGTTTGTAGGTTAAAAAATTTCTTCTCTTGCAAGATTATGATTTTTTATAATTGTTACAAAAAAGCTATTAGAAAAAGGATGTTATGAACACATTGTAATGCGCTTGGGAGTAGGTTCCTGTGAGTTAATCACAAGTTAGTGGATACTTATATTTGCACATGAAACTTTCAATTCCTACTTTTGCCTAAATCTAAACTACTTTGAATAGAACAGTCAATAAGTTTCCAGCTACCTTATTGCTAGCTGATGGTACCGTTTTCATGGGTACCTCCATCGGAAAAATTGGGTCAACCACCGGAGAAATCTGTTTTAATACCGGCATGACAGGTTATCAAGAAATTTTTACCGACCCCAGTTATACAGGTCAAATTTTGCTTCAAACCAATGTACATATTGGCAATTATGGTGTAAACCAGGAAGAGCAAGAATCAAATTCAATTAAAATTTCAGGCCTAGTTTGCAAAAACTTTAATGTGCCATACTCGCGCAAGCAAGCAGATGCCACCGTCCAAGAATATTTTGCTTTAAACAATATTGTTGGTATTGCAGATATTGATACCAGAGAAGTTGTTAGACATGTTCGCAGCAGAGGGGCAATGAATGCCATTATATCTTCTGAAGGAAAAACCATAGAAGAATTAAAAGCACAATTAGCTGCGGTACCGTCTATGGAAGGCTTGGAACTTTCTAGTTCAGTATCAACCAAAGAAACTTATTATCTGGGCAACCCCGAGTCTGAAATTAGGGTGGCAGTGTTAGATTTAGGTGTAAAACAAAATATTTTACGTTGCCTAGTTGAAAGGGGCGCCTATCTGGCTGTATTTAATTGCAATGCTTCCTTGGATCAGATGTTAGGTTTTAATCCTACAGGCTTTATGATTAGTAATGGGCCTGGAGACCCAGCAGTTATGCCTTACCAAGTAGATTTAGTTAAGCATATTGTTGAAAAAAATATTCCCTTATTTGGTATTTGTTTAGGACATCAAATGTTAGCAGAATCGCAAGGTTTACGTACCTTTAAGATGTTCAATGGCCATAGGGGTTTAAATCATCCTGTTAAAAACTTAATTACTGGTAAATGTGAAATTACTTCTCAAAATCATGGGTTTGGAGTTGGTTTAGAGGAAACTCAGAACCATCCAACAGTAGAATTAACACATATTAATCTGAACGATAATACAGTTGAAGGTATTAGAATTAAAGGAAAAAAAGCATTTTCAGTGCAATATCATCCGGAAGCCGCACCAGGGCCAGAAGATAGCAGGTATCTTTTTGATGATTTTATAAATATGATGATGAACTGATTAATACAAGCTTATTGCCATTAGCTTTTGGCCCTTAGCCTTTAGCTTTTTATAGGTAGATTTAAACATTGACTAAATAAAAGAATATAAAATATATATAACCGGCAGTTCATACTGGCCAAAAGCCAATAGGCAACTGCTAAAAGCTAAAACACATGAGTTCAATTATTAACATACATGCCCGTCAAATTTTAGATTCAAGGGGCAATCCTACCGTTGAGGTAGAAGTCATTACAGATGGCGGCGCTATGGGCAGAGCCGCAGTTCCTTCAGGAGCTTCAACAGGTATTCATGAAGCAGTGGAATTGCGTGATGGCGACAAAAACGTGTACATGGGAAAAGGCGTTTTAAACGCTGTAAAAAATGTAAACAAAACCATTAGCGACCAATTAATTGGTTTAGATGTATTTGAGCAAAATGAAATAGACCGTAGGTTATTAGAATTAGATGGAACTGAAAATAAGAGCAAACTAGGTGCAAATGCAATTTTAGCAGTTTCAATGGCTTGTGCAAAAGCAGCAGCCATAGAGGCAAATATGCCTTTATACAGGTATGTAGGTGGCGTAAATGCGAATACACTTCCTATTCCATTAATGAATATTTTGAATGGTGGTTCACATGCAGATAACTCTATAGATTTTCAGGAGTTTATGATTGTCCCAACCAAAGCCGATACATTTAGTGAGGCTTTACAAATGGGAACCTCTGTTTTTCATCATTTAAAGGCTGTGTTAAAGAAAAAAGGTTATAGTACAAATGTAGGAGATGAAGGTGGTTTTGCACCAAATATTCAATCAAATGAAGAAGCAATTGAAACTGTTTTAACTGCCATAGAGGCAGCAGGATTTAAACCAGGTGAAGATATTTATATTGCGATGGATGCTGCTACCAGTGAGTTTTGGAACGAGGAAAAAGGCTTGTACATCTTTAAAAAATCAGATAAACGAGAAATGACGCCAAGTCAGATGGTTGCATATTGGAAAGAATGGGTAAACAAATATCCAATTATTTCGATTGAAGATGGATGTGCTGAAGATGATTGGAGCGGTTGGGCAGAATTAACAAAGGAAATTGGAGCTAATTGTCAACTTGTTGGAGATGATTTGTTTGTAACCAATGTAAAACGTTTATCTAGAGGTATACAAGAAAATATTGCCAATTCCATTTTAGTGAAGGTAAATCAAATAGGTTCTTTAACAGAAACCATTGATACAGTAAATATGGCAACCAGAGCTAGTTATACTAATATTATGAGTCATAGAAGTGGTGAAACGGAAGATACAACCATAGCAGATTTGGCTGTTGCTTTAAATAGCGGTCAGATAAAAACAGGTTCTGCAAGTAGAACAGATAGGATTGCTAAATACAACCAACTATTGCGAATTGAAGAGGAATTGGGTGCAAATGCCTATTATCCGGGTAAACAATTTAAATACGCTAAATAAAATTTCATGAAAAGGATAAAACTCACTTGGCTACTAAAGCTTAAAAATAAGTATTTTTTGGTTGCGGTGGGCTTTATCCTTTTGCTTTTATTTAATGAACGAAATAGTATTTTTGATCAAATTGAATATACCAAGAATTTAAAGGATTTAAAAGCAAAACAAGCCTATTATAAAACAGAAATAGCGAAAGTTCGTCAAGAAAAGGAAGAACTTTTTGGAAATCCCAAGAAGCTTGAAAAATTTGCTCGCGAAAAATACCTTATGAAGTCAGATGATGAGGATGTTTTTGTGATGATAGAAGAAAAATAGGATCACTTTTATTGATCACAACCATTTTATGAAAATCTCCAACATCCTACAAAACTTTAATATAACTGCTTTAAATCCAATGCAAGAAAAGGCTCAGGAAGCTTTTTCGGAAGTAGCAGATTTACAGTTAATCTCACCAACTGGTTCAGGTAAAACATTGGCTTATCTATTGCCATTGCTTATTAAACTCAGTAAAGAAAATCCAGAGAATCATACCCAAAAAATGTTGGCCATGATTATTGTGCCAACCAGAGAACTTGCCTTGCAAATTGAACAAGTTTTTAAACAATTGGGCAGTAAATACAAAATTAATTGCTGTTATGGCGGGCATTCTGTTCGGATTGAAAAAAATAATTTATCTGAATTACCTGCCGTTTTAGTTGGAACACCCGGTAGAATTGCCTACCATATTAGGAATGAAAATATGCAGGTAAATACCTGTAAATATTTGGTACTAGATGAGTTCGACAAGTCGCTTGAGGCAGGTTTTCACGATGAAATGGAATACATTTTAAAAAATATGCCTCGGTTAGAAAAGAAAGTGCTATGTTCTGCTACCGTAATTTCAAATATTCCAGGATTTGTTAAAATGAATAACCCTGAAGTTCTTGATTTTACATATGGTATTCAACAACCCATAAGTGGCATGCAATTAAAACAAGTGCGTGTTTTAGGTGATGATAAATTGGAGGCGCTATTGCTTCTTGTTGGCTCATTAAAGGATAAATCGGCAATTGTTTTTTGCAATCACCGCGATGCAGTTAATAGAATTAGTGAACAATTAGTTAAACAAAAAGTAGTTCATGGATTTTATCATGGAGGTTTGGATCAAATAGACAGGGAAAAAACCTTGATAAAACTCAGAAATAAGACCATTCAGCTGCTTATTTCAACTGATTTAGCCGCTCGTGGATTAGATATTCCAGAAATTGATGTGGTTATTCATTACCAACTCCCGCTTAAGGAAGATGCAATGGTTCACAGAAATGGTCGAACTGCCAGAATGGAAGCCACAGGTGAAGTATACTTTTTATTAGATGAAAACGATCATTTACCTGTTTTTCTTGAAAGTAAACCAGATGAATTTAAATTGCCTGAAAGCTTCCAAATGCCGAATCCACCTCAATGGAAAACCTTATTTATAAAAGCTGGTAAAAAGGATAAAATAAATAAAATGGATATTGTGGGCATGTTGTTGCAAAAAGCCAAATTGGAAAAGGATGAACTTGGTAAAATTGAGGTTTTAGACCATGTTGCTTATGCTGCCATTAAAGCTAATAAATTTAAACAAGTCCTACAATTGGTTCAAAGCGAAAAACTAAAAGGGAGAAAAATAAGGATGGAAGAGGCTTCGTAAATGTCTATTGGTAAATCGGGTTTTCTAGATTAAACTTTCCTGTTTTCTTGCATAAATTTGGCCTAAATCGCATGTTTGTTCAAAGTTGATTAACATGAAATCTACCCCGCCATTTTATTCTAAAATACTTCTATTTTTCTTCTGTATTTTCTCTAGTTCATCGCTGCATGGCTGGGGATTTTATGCACACCAGAAAATAAACAGGTTAGCAGTTTTTTGCATGCCTTATGAAACATTTGGTTTTTTTAAAAAGCATATTGATTATCTATCAGAACATGCTGTAGATCCTGATAAAAGAAGATATTTAGTAAAAGGAGAGGGAGAGAAGCACTATATAGATATAGATTATTATGAACGTGCATTACCATTTGATACCTTACCAAGAAGTTATTCAAAAGCTATAAATAAATATGGCAAAGATACCTTGCATGCATATGGTATTGTTCCATGGAATATTCAGTGGACTCTTAAAAGTTTAACCGAAGCTTTTGCAACTAATAATGAACAGAAAATTTTAAAATTTGCAGCAGAAATTGGTCACTACATTGGCGATGCACATGTTCCTTTGCATGTTACAGCTAATTATAATGGGCAATTAACCAATCAACATGGAATACATGGATTTTTAGAAAGCAGATTACCTGAATTATTTTCATCTGAATATGATTTTTTTGTTGGCCCTGCTCAATATATTGATAATCCATTAAATGAAACTTGGGAAATCATTGAAAGTAGCTTTGCAGCCTTAGATTCTGTGTTTTATTATGAGAAGAAATTGCAAGTACTTTTTCCAGAAAACTCCAAGTATTCCTATGAGGTGAAAGGAAATCAGTTGCAAAAAGTATACAGTATCGCATTTTCTAATCAATATCATTTGTATTTAAATGGTTTGGTTGAGCGTAGAATGCGCTCGGCTGTTCAATGTGTTGCATCATTTTGGTATACAGCTTGGGTAAATGCAGGACAGCCCGATTTAGATATATTAAAGAAATCTGAGTTAGATTCTGCAGATATTGATTTTTTTCCATTTCAATTGCCTCCTAAAATGTTAGGAAGACAAGAAAATTGAGTCACATTTTTGCATATTTTGTTAGCTATTGTGCATAACTTGTTTTTGTGTGCTAAAGGTTGGCGTTTATTTTTGTTAGCATAGAAGTTTAGTGTTTTATTGTTTAATTTGTATACAACTAAGCTAAAAATAAAAAAATAATAACCATGAAGTTTATAGTAAATAGCAGTGTTTTGTTGCGCCATCTTTCATACATTGATGGTGTAGTGGTTTCAAAACCCATTATTCCTATATTGAATAATTTTTTATTCGATATTAAAGATGGCATTTTAACAATTCATTCATCAGATTTGGAAACTACCATGAATACAAGTATCAAGGTAGATGCTAAAGAAGATGTTTCTATTGCAATTCCATCTAAAACAACCATAGAATTGTTAAAAACTTTGTCGGATCAGCCCTTGGCTTTTTCAATTAATGAAGAGAAGGGATCTGTTGAAATCAAATATGAAAGTGGAAGATTTAAACTTACCGGACAAAAAGGAGATGAGTTTCCTAAAACCCCAATTTTAGAAGGAGCAAATAGCTTTGAAATTGCTGCAAAAACATTACAAAAGGCTATAAATAAAACGATTTTTGCAACCAGTACAGATGAGCTTCGTATGAACCTTACGGGTGTGTATTTACAATTATTTAAAAATAATATCACATTCGTTTCAACTGATGCAAATAGATTGGTTCGATTTACACGTAATGATGTTCAGCCAGGGATAGAAGATGCTTTAATTTTACCTAAAAAAGCACTTAATTTATTGAAATCATGTTTGCCAAATGATGATAGTAAGGTTAAAATATTCTTTACCCATCAAAATGCGCATTTTCAAATGGGTGAGGTAAATTTAATTTGTAGGCTTATTGATGAAAAATATCCTGATTACCGCGCGGTAATCCCTACAGAAAATCCAAACCAAATGACTATAAACAGAGGTGAATTCTTGATGGCTGTAAAACGCGTTTCAATTACATCTAATAAGTCTACCCATCAAATTCGTTTAAAAATGGCAGGTAGCGAACTTACAGTTAGTGCCGAGGACATAGATTTTGAAAATGAATCTCAAGAAAAGTTAAGTTGTTCATTCACAGGCGAAGATATGGAGATTGGTTTTAATTCCAAGTATTTTTTAGAGATGTTAAATACCATGGACGCACCAGAAGTAACATTAGAATTATCTCAACCTAATAGGGCAGGTGTTATAGTTCCAAATCAACAAGAAACTGATGAAGATATTTTAATGTTGATTATGCCAATGATGCTTAATAATTATTAATTTTAATAAATAGGATCTAAAAAAAAATCCTGCTACTCGTAGCAGGATTTTTTTTTAGGCTTAGTTTACAGGAATCTTAGCCAATTGCAATTTGGCATTCACCTTCTTTAATACCTTTTTAAAATCATCTGCAAAATATCCGGATGTTTTCACCCTCCTAATATAATTTAATGGATCCCCTCCAATAAATAAACCCATATTATTTGCGCTGGTGTTATATGGCTTAGGCAATTGGATAAAGTTCTTATCATAAAAGTATAATCCATAATCTTGTTTTTGTGTGTAGGCAGAAATATCTTCTACAAAAGATGCTATAAAATAATTATTGGTATCAAAATCTACTGAGTACTTTGGTCTCAAATTATCATCTATAAATACGCCTTCAAATTTGCCCTTAGCAACCAAATTTGCGTCCTTATTCATGAAAAATTCTACCCTGCAAAAATCAAATTCACTTCTAAATGCTTGAATGATGTTTTTATTGGTTTGAAATTGTAAGTCGCGCACAAAACTGGCATCTCTTATTTTTGCCTCATCTACTAATTGCTTAATCAATTTTTCATCGGGTTCTTCGAGCATAACGAGCAGTGTTCCTTTTGCACGTTTGTTTAAATCTCCAACCAAATTCATTTCTTCTTTGACCAATTTATCTCTCAATCTAATTGCACTTAAACGCAATCCAACTTCTACAGCACTAGGTCTTCCATTAAAAAATAGTTGATTTGTATTGTTGGTAAAACTATGAACGTACCTTAGTTCCAGATTTGCTACATCTCCCATATTCACAGAAACTCCAATAACGCCACAATAGTCAATTTGCCCAATTTGATTCGTGTTTTGTGTGTCGGATAAAATATCTGAATAGGTACCAAAGTTTAAAATACTACTTTGAGTAAAATTTAAATAGGAGGGCCTAAAGCCTAAAAATAACCTTAAATCATCACTCATTTGATCTGGTACGTAATTTAAATAGAGCGATAAATCGATATAATTAGCCTGGAATCTTTTATCACTATTAACATCTCTAAACCCTAGCCATGATAAACCAGCTTCCACCGTATAATCTAATCTATTTAAATACCTGTTACTATGGTAAGGGCTCAATGGATTTTGAAAAAATGCAGAAATACTGCCCATTCCTCTACCCACATAATTTTCGTGATTAGCGTGCACGGTGCTAAAATTCCCACTCAATACCATACCAAAATTAGGTTCATATATGCGTTGAGCTAAGAGACTCAAGGGTATAATTAAACTAAAAACAAGCAGTATTTTCTTCATGTTGCTAATTAATATTAAAGTCAATATTTCTTTTTAAACCGTTGTATTTAGTTCTTTGAATCGGTGAGTTTTTGAATAATTTTTTAAAAACTTCTTCCGTAATATCTTTCCAATCTTGTTTACTCATTTCTCCCAAAATTGGGTTTGGTTCAAACCGGGGCTCCTGATGTTTCTTGGCAAATCGGTTCCAAGGACAAACATCCATGCAAACATCACATCCAAAAATCCAATCATCAGTTTTATTCTTAAATTCTTGAGGAATTTCTTCTTTTAACTCGATTGTTAAATAACTAATACACTTACTTCCATCAACTTGATGAGGCTGGTAGATAGCATTTGTTGGGCAGGCATCAATACAGGCAGTGCAGGATCCACAATGATCTGTCACCTTTGAATCATAAGCTAGGTCTATATCTATAATGATTTCACTTAAAAAAAAGTAACTACCAGCTTTCTTATTAATGATATTTCCATTTTTACCCAACCAGCCTAATCCACTTTTTTGAGCCCATGCTTTCTCTAAAACAGGTGCTGAGTCAACAAACATTCTACCTTCCACCTTACCAATATGATCTTGAATGTATTGATAAAGTTCTGCCAATTTATCTTT
>CANHDN010000073.1 GCA_947459415.1 Bacteroidota bacterium | reverse complement strand
TCTAAATATACTTTAAACTTTTCTGGAGTTCTGTTACCCATCTCTGTTAATAATTGTTGAGGGAATGCAGCACTTTCCAAGGATTGATAAAAATATTTTTTTTGCTTTTCTGGCCAAGCTGCATCTTGCACATTATTACCAAAAAATTGGGTTTGAACGGCATGGTCTTTCCAATTTATTTTTAGGTAGGTACTATCACCAGGCTTCAGGTACACTTTTATGATATTCGTGCCAATAAATAGGTTCACACACTGTTGCTCTAGGATATCAATATGTACCTTGAATGTTTTGTTTTTTTGTAAGCTTATTTCAGATTGATCCAAATTGTTTTGGAAAGGAGTACTAAAATATTGCAGCATGAAATTTGGCGACTCCAGGTCCTTTATTTCGCCGCATAGGATTGTTTTGGTTTGAGCTAATACATTTTTTGAAATAGGTTCAAACAGAAATACTAACAAAATAGCAAGGAGAGATAGTCTATGTTTTTTCATGATGTAAATGTTTTTAAGGCAGTGTAAATTTTACTCAATGGTAATCCCATGATATTATAGTAACAGCCTTCAATTTTTTCTACGCTGGTATAACCAAACCAATCTTGTATTCCATAACTGCCGGCCTTGTCCATTGGTTGATGATTTTTGATATAATACCAAATTTCTTCATCGCTCAAATTCTTGCAATGTACTACACTATGTTCGCTAAAGTTCAGCTCCTGGCGTATGCTTTTTAAGCAAACTCCTGTATAAACGGAATGAGTTTTTCCACAAATTTGTTTGAGCATGTCAAAGGCTTCTTGTTCGTTTTGGGGTTTGTTTAGTACTTTGTTATTAATAAAAACAATGGTATCGGCTGTTAGTAATACCTCTCCTTCATTTAGATGATTTGGGTAGTGCAAAGCTTTTTTTAATGCCAGTTTACGAGCAATTTCTGCAGGCATATCAGCTGCATCAAAATCTTCTGCCACTTCATAGGAAACGATACTATATGGGATATTAAGTCCAGCAATAAGTGCTTGTCTCCTAGGAGATTTAGAGGCTAAAATAAGGTGTATATTTTCCATTAATTATTTGTATCAACCCAAATAAATTGCCCCCCACTAAACCTAAAAATATCATTATCTATGATAAATTCATCCCCATCTTTTAGTTTTTTCATGTCAATGTCGTGATTGCTGGTATGAATGGAGCCTTTAGTTTGGTAGGCTATTTTTAGGTATTGGTCGTTAATGCCTTTGTTGGTTCCACACATAATAATGCGCACCGGTTTTCTAATTCTGCGTAATAGATTCATATCTCTTACGGGGCTATCATCTGCAATTAAAATGATATCTCCATGATCTCTGTAAGTAATAATTGCGGTATTTACCGCTTCCAGGTCGTTCTCAGTTTCATCGCCACCTTCTCCTTTTTTTCTGATGTCTTCAATGTCTTTTTTCATTTTACGAAAATCTTTGGCTTCAAAAGGATGAACGCCTCCCGTTTTACCTACCAGTTTTTTATTATCTGCTAAATTATCTCCGTCGTTAAATAGTACATAATATTTTACCCTACCATCTTCGTAAGTTTGCTTATACCATACCAGCAGTTGGCCAATATATGGGAACATGCTTCCGGTTAGGTCTACCACCAACATCATTTTTTTCCAATCTGTATTTCGCCTAAAGATTTTAAATAGGGTGGAGTCTTTTATTTTATATTCACCATTAATAAACTTATCAAATTTTAGCGTAGTTTCTTTACTCGGACTTTCAAAAGTTACATTTCCTTTTTTATCAAAATGAGCATAAGAACCATTCAATTCTCCTTTATCAAAATTAGCTTCTGTACTAACAAAACCATTTAAATCAAAGTTTCGCTCATATCCAGACTTTAACCCTTTGCTATAAAATTCTTCTAATTTTGTATTGCAGTTGGTATAAAACATTACCCTTGGGCCATCTAACATTCCATTATGGTAAGTATTGCTATACTCCAAACAATCTTGGTTGTCGTAATAACTAATTTCTAAACCTTCTTTTTCGCCATTTTCATAAAAGACCTCATATTTCAGATCTCCATTTGGCCAAAAATAACGCCAAAATCCTTGCTTTTTCCCATTAGCAAGGGTTAAATTAATGGTGTCTCCATCAGTAATGGTATAAGTTTGCGCAGTGGAAAATTGACTAAACGCAATAAAAAAGAATAATACCCAAAATCTCATTGGGTCAAATATACTGCAAACTATTGTTTGAACACAATTTTCAAAGTGAAATGATTACACTTTTTTCCATACTTTATTTGCAAAATCATACTGTTTTATAACCTTGGCTGGATTTCCGACTGCAACACTGTATGGTGGAATAGATTTTGTAACTACCGCGCCTGCAGCAATCACACAATGTTTTCCAATGCTTACACCTGCTGTTATCACAACATTTGCACCAATCCAACATTCATCTGCTACTACAATAGGGGCGGTTTTCACGGCTTGTAAGTGAATAGGAGTTTCAATATCTTCATATCCGTGGTTTAGACCGCTCATGACGATGTTTTGAGCCAAAATTACATGATTACCTATTTCTACTGGTCCAATGATCACATTGCTCATGCCTATTCTTGTGTGTGCGCCAATATAAATATCTCCCACACCATTGTTAATGGTAGAATAATCTTCAATCGTACTGCCTTCACACAAAGTGAAATGATTAAAAGGAACTACATCCATGCGTGTATTCCATCTAATGGTGCTCTTGCGCGAAATGGCATGGAAAAATGGATTTAAGAACAACCTTACCCAAAGCCTTGGGCGAGCTTGGCCCCTTGGAATGAGCATCCAATGAACCAGTTGTTTCAATGTTGGATTAGATTTAATGGTAGAAGCAATAGACATAATTAATACATTTTTTATAAAGCATTTTTAAAACCTGCATTTATAATCAATACGAAAGTATGGTAAATTGAAATATAAATATAAAATAGCTTCAAAAATCTATTCATGTTTAGGATATAAAATCGTGTGAATTAAAATTTTGGGATACGATGTTACTTTGCTTTGCCAAAAAGTATTTGTTGATAAAGTAATCTTATTGGAATAATTAAGCACCAACTAACCATGAGTGAGATTTAAAATTAGTTTACAGATATTATGATAGAAAAACAGGTGCTTATTTCTTTCATATTTCTCTGATTTGTGACCATTATTTTTGCTTTAAGTTGACCCTGTAAATAGTTAAATGAAATGAAGAAATTCGCCTCATTAGTATGTAAATCAATATTTTTTTTAAATCAATATAACTTGGTTGTTTAACTTTTTTTATGAGTTAGACTTTTAATTAATACAGGCTTACTGGCTTCATAATTCTGTTTTCAAATGGCTTGCTTGTTTTTTAAAATAAAATTAAATAAATCAAGCTGAAATAGCATTGTCAGAAAATTAGACACACATTAGGCTTGGGTTAATAAGTGTTTTCATTTTATATAGATAAGACAACTTACTTTGTTGGTAGCAAAAATAGAAATTGGTACCACAAAAATAATTATGAAGAACATTCAGCGAATTTTATTGATTTTGATTGGAGTTGTTGTCATTTCAAAGACAACAAAAGCCCAGGCTGATTCAATCCTGCTGAATCCAAAATTAGATATCGAGGTTCTTTTACCTACCTTGGATTCATTATACGAAATTGCAAAATTAAATAATCCTACGCTAAAACAAGAGGCCGCAGCCACTCGTTCGGCCCAATGGACAGAAAGATATACTCGCTGGATTTGGGCTCAAAATATGAGTGTATTTTACAATTATTCATTTGGTAGTTTACCATTCTTTGCTTTTGCAGATCCTTCAAAACCCCAAGATCAAGCACTTACTCAGGTGAAAGAGGGTTATAGGGCTGGTATCAATTTACAAGTTTCCATTTTTGATATTATGGGGCATCGCGGAAGAGTGAATGAACAAAGAGAAAAGGCGATTTCTCAAAAATATAAGCGCGATGCAGAGGCTCAAGAATTAAGAAGAAAGTTAGGAGCTTTTTATGCAGACATGGTTGGTTACAGCAGATTATACAAAGGAAGAAATGAAGATTTTTTGATGCAACTTGTTGCCTGTCAGGTTGCAGAAAAAGAATATAGAGAGGGTGTGATTCATATGTCTGAATATTCTCGTCAAAAGAACGTATTGTCTGATGCTGAAGCAGCATACCACGAATCATATCGTTTCTTTTATGGGTCACTTGTTCAGTTTGAAGCTATATTAGGCGTGCCTTTGCATACAGTTATGATTAAACCCAAGAAAAACTAAACCCTTACGAAATGAGTTTTGTTCAATTTTTACGTGTACTATCTAAAAACCTAAAATGGCTAATCATTTTTCCTGTATTGGTTGCTCTTTTAGTGTATTTTTTGACGGGCAAATTGCCTAGAGAGTACGAATCTGGAACCACTGTTTATACGGGTATTGCATCTGGTTATAGTATTACTTCAGGAGAAGAAGCTCCTAGAACAGATTTCTTTAGTATTAATAATGCCTTTGATAATTTATTAGCAACTGTTACAGCACGTCAAACCTTAGAAGAGGTAGCCATAAAATTATTAGCCCAACATCTCTTATTAGAAATGCCTGACCCACTTATATTAAGTGAAAAAAGTTTTACAGAATTAAGAAATATTATTACAGATGAGCGAGCGTTAATGGTTGTTCCAGGAAATTTTGCAGCAACAGTTGAAAAAATTACTCGATACAAAAATTCTTCTACTAATAATATCGTTGTTATACTTTTATCTGACCCTAAGGGTCATTATAGTTTAAGTAGTATTAATAAAAATTTAACTGCTTCAAGAAAGTCTAGTTCAGATTTTATTGTGCTTACTTATAAATCTGATGATCCAGGTGTTTGTTTAAATTCTTTGAAGTTTATTACAGAGGTGTTTATTGAAAAATACAAATCTTTAAAGGGTTCAGAAACAGTAAATGTATTGAAGTGGTTCGAAGCAAGACTCAAGGATGCAGCAGCGGAATTAAATAATTCTGAGAATAAGTTAAAAGACTTTGGTATCAGAAATAAAATTATTAATTACTATGAACAAGCTAAGGCTGTTGCCATAGAAAATGAGACGAATGAAACTGATTATTATAAAGAATTAATGGCTTATGAGGCACATAAGCGTGCTGTTGCAAGACTAGAAGATCAATTAGAATCTAGAGAAATATTATTAAGAAATAACGCAGAATTAAATCGATTACGTAAAGAATTGGGTATTGCACACGAAGAATATGAAAGAGCAAAGATTTATACCAATTCTCCAGAGAAAGTAGCTAAGTTGGCCACTAAAGTGGATGCCATTAAGCAAGAGATTCGTTTATGGGTATTGCAATATTATAGCTTGAATAATACCATCGAGTCTGTTCCAATGAACATTGTGTTGGAAGGTTGGTTAAAAGAGGTTTTAGGTATGGATGCCTCGGAAGCTCGTTTGCAGGTGTATATCGATAGAAGAAAAGAATTTGACAGAAAATATAATGAATTTTCGCCATTAAATATGCAGGTGAGCAGGTTAGAGCGCGAAATTGGTGTGGCAGAAAAGCAATATTTAGAGATTTTACATGGATACCATTTGGCTAAGTTGAGACAACAAAATATCGAAATGTCTAATAACTTACAAATTATGGATAGCCCTGTGTTTCCAAGTAAACCTTTGGCATCTAAAAGGTTATTATTGGTTATCTTATCTTTTGTAGCTTCGTTCTTCTTCTTGTTAGTGTATTTCATTGCCAAAGAATTATTAGATACTTCAGTTAAAACAACTACACGTGCAGAAGAATTAACCGGTTTAAAAACCTTTAGTGCTTTGCCAAACAGAAGTTCTGCATCTAATGGTTTGCAATTGGGTAGAGTTGAAAATACTTTGTTAGATTATGCGGTATCTAATTTAAAAATTGAACTAGAAAATAGCCAACAGACTTCTAATAATTATTTAATAACGGTGATAAGTTCCAGAGAGATGGAGGGTAAAACTTATGCAGCCCAAAAATTAGCTGAGAAATTATACAGCCTTGATTATTCTGTATTGTTAATCTCTAATGATGATAATATGGAAGATGCCGAAACGGATGATAGAAAGCTCAGAACCCTCAGGTATGATATTACTTCGCGATTATTCTCTGCCAAAACAGAAGAAAATTTATTGCCAGAATTCTCAAGAGTAAATAGAAATTCATTTAATTTTATCATTGTTGAAGTTCCTGCTATTAGTATTAACGCAATACCTAATCAATTAATCAGAAATTCTAGACTTTCTCTATTAGTGCTTGATGCACGCAGAAGTTGGACCGCTTCAGATGAGAATATTATGAAGTTGTTTTCAAAAGCCTCTGGTGATCAAAATAAAATTATGGTATGGTTGAATCAGGTTGAACCTAGAGATTTGGAAAATATGGTTGGTGCTATTCCGAGAAATCGTGCGAAAGAAAAACCAGCTCTTAGGCAGGCTGATATTGAAGAAGCTACTGCTTAACAGCAAATAAATGCATGCAAGGGATCAATCAAATTATCAGAAGCAAGAGTTTTATCTCCCTGATTGGAAATGGACTGGGAGCCTTGTTAGGTGTTGTTACCTTTGCCCTACTTGCTAGGGTTTTAGATAAAGGTACTTTTGGCCCGTATCTTATTTTTTTAGCCATTTACGGTATTTTTGAGACCCTAAGAGTTGGCATGGTTATGAATGCCTTGGTAAGGAATTTGGCACATTGCCAAACCAAAGAGGAAGAACAAGAGGTTATTGGTTCAACTCAATTCATTACCTTGGTTCTAACTGCCATTTATACGGTTGTCATCGTTTTACTCTATTTTATTTTTAAGTATTTTGATTTATTTACTGATTATCTATTCTTTTTTAAATGGTTAATTTTGGTTGCAATTTTATCTGCACCAAATAATTATGCCACTTGGTACCTAAATGCTAAATTGAAAGTGGCTGCTACTAGTGCAATAAGAATTCTTACTCAGCTTATTTTTATTGGTTTAATTTGGTTTTATATTAAGGATGAAGGCACTATTTATTCTGTTATTATTAGTTATGCCATTTCACATTTACTGGTAAGTATCTTAGCTATTTTTATGGGTTGGAGTGGCTTACAATTTTTAGTAAAATATACCTTTAAAAAAGTGACTGAGATATTTCACTTTGGCAAATTTTCAATGGGAACTTTAATTGGTGCTAATTTATTACGCAGTTCAGATACATTTATTATTGGAAGTAGTTTTTTGGGCAGTGCAGGGGTTGCCATGTTTAATGTTCCAAGTAGGTTAATAGAATTAATTGAAATGCCGCTCAGAAGTTTTGCAGTGACGGCAATGCCTCAGTTTGCTAAATTAAATGCTGATAAATCATTCGATTCTTTGCGTTACGAATTTGAGAAAAAGGCGGGTTTAGTTTTTTTCTTATTACTACCCATTGCCGTTGGATGTTTTGTTTTTGCAGATTGGTTGGTGATTGTTTTTGGTGGAAAAGGGTATGCAGAATCTTCTATTTTATTGAGAATTTTTGCTACCTATATGGTAATACTTCCACTAGATAAATTCGCTGGCGTATTATTGGATACAGTGAATAAACCTAATTTGAATTTTTATAAAGTGATGATTCAATTAGCTGTAAACGTAATAGGAGATTATGTTGCCATTACCGTGTTTGGAACCTTAGAATCAGTTGCCTTGGTATCAACGGGTACCTTTTTTGCAGGTATGGTTTTTGGATACTACCAATTGCATGCTCAAATGGGAATTCGCATGCAGAATGTAATGCGGTATGGTTGGCAAGAAATGAAACTAAGATCGTTAAGAGTTATAAATAAATAATAAGGTGAGACCAAGTATAAGAGCAGAAAAATCGCAAGCAAGTTCCTATGTAATGGCCGGATTATTTATCATGGTAGGAATTTTTATGGCCAGTACTTTTGCCACTGGCGATATTGCCACTGCCAGTTTGGTTGTGTTTCTTCCGATAGCTGTTGGTCTTATTGCGCTCATTCTTGTAAATCCATATTTAGGTTTGTTGTTCTATTTGCATTATTCTTTCTTCTTTATAGGTTTAAATAGGTATGTTCCTAGTTTACCCCTTGGGTTATCTATTGATGCGGTTTTATTTTTGTCTACACTTTCCATGATCATTAGGTTGCACAAAGACAATGTAAAGAAATTAAATAATGGTTTTTTTGCAACTACTATTTTATGGTTTATCTATACCATAGGTGAGGTGCTTAACCCAGAGGCTGAAAACCTTGCAGCTTGGGTTTATGCTGCTCGTGGTTTGTCTTTTTATGCCATTCAAACGGTGCCACTTACCCTATTACTTTTTGATAAAAAAGAGCATTTAGATCGATTTGTAAAAGTAATTATTTTTTGGGGTGTAATTGGTGCGTTTTGGGGAATTAAACAAATTAAAATTGGTATAGATCCTTTCGAAAATGCATGGTTAGAAGCAGGTGGTAAAACAACGCATGTATTAAGTGGACAGCTACGAGCGTTCTCATTTTTTTCTGATGCTGGGCAGTTTGGTGTTACCATGGCATATGCAGCTTTTTTAAGTTTAATGATGGCCCTTGGACCTACTAAAATTTCATCTAAATTTTGGTATTTGCTTGGCTTTGTTATTTGTATTATTGGAATGGGTACTTCTGGAAGTAGGGGACCTGTATTCGTAGTTTTCTTTGGGGTGTTAACCTATCTATTCATGAGTAGAAATTACCGAATATTGGTACCTGGAATATCATTTGTTGTTATTGTTTTTGTGTTTTTGAAGTTCACTTATATTGGAAACTCAAATTATCAAATCTATCGTATAAGAACAGCGCTTGATCCTAATGAGGCTTCTTTATTGGTTAGATTGTCTAATCAAGATAAATTAAGGATTTATCTTAAAACAAGGCCTTTTGGTTCAGGTATTGGTACCACAGACTCTTGGGCCCGACGTTTTTATCCAAAAAGTTACTTAGTAGATTTGCCTACAGACAGTTGGTTTGTGAAAGTATGGGTAGAAAATGGAGTGGTAGGTTTGAGTATTTATGCATTAAGTTTAGCCTTTATTATTGTAATGGGGGTTGTAAATATTGGAAGGGTGAAAAACCCAGATTCTAGGCAGAAGTTAATTGCATTGTATGGAGGCTTCCTTGGGGTTGTTATTGCAAGTTTTGGAAATCCTGTGTTTGGTCAGGCACCACTTGGAGTACTTATGTATATGTCTATGACCATGCTTTCAAATGCAGAGTCTTATGATGAACCAGAAAATCTACCTGAATTAGCTTAATGGAAAAGACTTATCCTTTAGTTAGCATCGTTACCGTAAATTACAATGGCCTAATTTATACGCGAGATTTTCTAAAATCGTTACAAAAAATTAGCTATTCGAATGTGGAAATTTTTGTAGTAGATAATGCCTCATCTCAATCTATTGAACCGCTAAAAATTGAATTTCCATTTGTTACATTTATCCTTAGCCAAGTTAATTTAGGTTTCGCGGGAGGTAATAACCTAGCCATAAAACAAGCGAAAGGCAAGTACTGTTTGTTATTGAATAATGATACTGAAGTTGATCCCAATTTTTTAGAGCCATTAGTAGATTTAATGGAATCTAACAGCAATATAGGTATTTGTTCGTCTAAGTTATTATACTTCGCAAGCCCAAATATATTGGAGTTTGCTGGGAGTAAGGGCGTAAATTTATATACTGGTAGGGGATTTGCTATTGGTCATAAGGAACCAGATCATGAAGGTTTAAATAGATCTTATAAAACTGAACTTGCACATGGAGCAGCCATGATGATTAGTATGGCACTGATAGAGAAAATTGGCTTAATGGCAGAACTTTTTTTCTTGTATTACGAAGAAGTTGATTTTTGTGAACGAGCAAAACGTGCCGGTTTCGAAATTTGGTACTGTGGAAAGTCTAAAGTATTTCATAAAGAATCTATGTCTGTTGGGAAAGATAGTCCCATGAAAATATACTATTTAACGCGCAATAGAATCATTTTTACGCGCAGAAATACCAGTGGTTTGCAGAAAATAGCTGCCCTGTTATTTTTTTATTTTGTTTCCTTCCCCAAATGGACTTTAACCTACTTGTTACAAGGTGAATTTAAGTTATTAAAATCCTTCTTAAAAGGTTCAATTTGGAATTTATTTCACTATCATATTTTTTCAAATACTGGCTTAATAATTAGGTAGATGCATCATGATAAATAGGGGTATAATTTTTAATCGAATTGGTTTATGATACAGTTGTGTGTGCTTGTTTTAGAAATTATTTTATTGTTTTATATTGGGTTTAATGTAGCATACATTTTCATATATAGTATTGCTGGTATCTTCTATAAAAAGACAAGCTTCAGTGAAATTTTAGTTAAAAAACACAATAAATTTGTTATACTGATACCTAGCTATAAACATGATTCAGTCATACTAAATTCGGTAGGCCATAATTTAAGACAAAATTATCCTGCAGATAAGTTTGATATCATAGTTATTGCAGATTCACTACAAGATGCTACCATAACAAATTTACGTAATCAATCTGTTCAGGTGATTGAGGTTGCGTTTGAAGAGAGCACTAAAGCCAAATCAATTAATGCTGCATTAACATTTTTGCCAGATCATGTCTATGATTATTGCTTAGTATTAGATGTAGATAATATCATTGAAGATGACTTTTTAAGTAAAATAAATGCGCGTTTGCAAAACGATGAAATGATTATTCAAGGCCATCGTACTGCAAAAAATTTAGATACACCTTTTGCCATATTAGACGGATTAAGTGAAGAAATTAATAATCATATTTTTAGAAAAGGTCATGTAGTTTTGGGGGTTACATCTGCCTTATCAGGTTCGGGTCAGGCCATGAAGTACCAAGCGTATAAAGACCTAATGAGAGAAATTCAGTCTTCAGTTGAAGATAAAGAACTTGAATTTTCTTTAGTGAAAAACAGAATCAAGGTTCAATTTGAAAATGATGCTTTGGTATATGATGAAAAGGTTCAAAATGCAGCAGTTTTTTCATCCCAAAGAACCCGTTGGGTTGCTTCTCAGTTTTTTGATTTTAATTCAGTGCTTAGGAGTGGAATTTTTCATTTGCTCATTCATGGGAATTTTGATTTCTTTGATAAAGCCCTCCAAAGGGTCATCTTACCTCGTATTTTATTGATTGGCTTGTCTTTCCTATCTTGTTTGGTGATATTTTTACCTTTTACCCAGTTGGGTTGGTATTTTATAAGCTTATTTGGAATGTGCAGTTTTGCGTATATAGTTGCTATTCCAAGATCCTACTATTCCATGAATACCTTAAAGGCTACTTTTAAATTGATTCAAGCATTTAGGCTGATGGTGGTTGCCATGTCAAGAAGTAAGAGTGGAGCCAAAACTTTTATTCATACAGAGCATTCATCTACCTTAAACAATAAGAAATAAATTGATGAGAATAGGGATTGAAGCACAGCGCATTTTCAGGAAAAAGAAGCACGGCATGGATATGGTGGCTTTAGCACTTATTAGCGCTTTACAAGCTGAGAATACTGGGCATCAATTTTTTGTTTTTGCGCAACCTGATGAAGATATGAGTTGTTTTAAATCTGGAAATGGGGTTGATGTGATTTTGTTACCTAATGCACCTTATCCGATTTGGGAGCAGCTTTATTTACCACATGCCATAAAAAAATATAAGATAGACCTCCTGCATTGCACGAGTAATACGGCACCCATTTTTTTAAGTGTTCCTTTGGTTCTTACCTTACATGATATTATTTACCTAGAAAAGATTAGTTTGTCTAAAGGCACTGCCTATCAAAAATTCGGTAATATTTACAGGAAATTGATTGTGCCTTTGATTGTAAAAAAAGCTCGAAAAATAATAACTGTTTCTAATTTTGAAAACCAGCGAATTACTGAATATTTTGGCTTTAAATCGGGAATGGTTCAAACCGTATATAACGCTGCTGCTGAATATTTTACTCCTATTAAAGACCCAAAAATATTAGCTCTTGCCAAGCAGAAATTTAATTTACCTGATCAATACATATTCTTTCTCGGAAATACTGATCCAAAGAAAAATGTTAAGGGAGTTTTACAGGCATTAAGTTTATTGAAATCTAAAGGGAAATTACCTTGTAAATTATTGATGTTAGATATTAACAAAGATTATTTACAAAATTTAGC
>CANHDN010000072.1 GCA_947459415.1 Bacteroidota bacterium | reverse complement strand
TCCCATAATGTTATTCATAGCTATCAGTCCGGGATACACATGCTTGCCTGTGGCATCAATAATTTTGGCATTTTTATATAGGTTCTTTAGGTTCAGACCAACTTCTGTAATTTGATCTTTTTCAATAACCATGACGCCTTTTTCTATAATTTTACCATTGCCAATATGGATGGTAGCATTTTGAATGATGGTAGTTTGCGCTATGCACAGTCCACTTATAAAAATAGATATGATACAGCTATAAATTTTTGGTAGATATTTCATGTTATAATTTTTTAAATGAGTCTATTTTATTCAAAATCTTCACAATGATAATCTGGGTCTAATTCAGAAACTTTTTGTTCTGTTTTTTCACCATTTTGTTTGGCTTCAATCATTTTTTGAATCAGTCTTTGACGCTCCAATTCCATAGCCATTCTGATTTCTTTATCTTTTTCTCTATCAAAATAGATTACCCCATCAATGAGCGTGTAAAGCGCTTTTGCTTCTATGCTTAATGGCATATTAGACCATAATACCAAATCTGCATCTTTACCTACTTTTATGCTTCCTGTTTGTTTGTCTATGTGCAGCATTTTTGCTGGATTTAGTGTAACCATTTTCCAAGCATCCATTTCACTTATTCCGGCATATTTAATAATTTTGGCCGCCTCTTGATTTAGTCTTCGTCCCATTTCTGCATCATCACTATTAATTGCTGTAACAACGCCCATGGTATTTAAAATGCCAGCGTTTTGAGGTATGGCATCTATTACTTCAAATTTATAAGCCCACCAATCTGCAAAGGTAGATGCACTGGCTCCGTGTTTTTTCATTTTATCTGCTACCTTATATCCTTCTAAAATATGGGTGAAAGTATTTACAGTAAATCCTAAACTATCTCCCACATGCATTAACATATTTATTTCACTTTGTACGTAACTATGACAGCTGATAAAACGTTTTTTATTTAAAATTTCAAGCATTGCCTCTAATTCCAAGTCTTTTCTGGTAAGTAGGGGGTTTGATTTTCTGGCTGCCTCATATTCTCTTGCTCTAATAAATGCATCATAATAAACTTGTTCAACGCCCATGCGTGTTTGAGGAAACCTATCTGTTTCAATGCCCCAATTGCTTTGCTTCACATTTTCACCCAAGGCAAATTTGATAAACCCATCTGCCTGTGAAATTTTCATTTCTTCGGGCGATTTTCCCCAGCGTAATTTGATAATGCTACTTTGTCCGCCAACTGGGTTACAAGAGCCATGTAATTGTTGACAGGCAATAACACCTCCGCTCAACTGCCTGTAAATATTAATATCTTCACTATTTACTACATCGCCAATTCGAACTTCTGCCGTATTATTTTGTGTGCACTCATTTACGCCTCTATAAATTCCGATGTGAGAGTGTTCGTCAATAATTCCATTGGTTAAAAACTTTCCTCTTGCATCAATTATCCGGGCATTGGCTAGGTTAATATTCTTACCTATGGCTACTATTTTACCATTGCTAATGGCCACATCTGTTTCTGTTAAAATACTATCTGCTTCATTGGTCCAAACGGTAGCTCCTCTAAAAATTAGGTTGCTTGCTTGCGGTAATTGTTCATTTCCATATTCACAAAAAGGATAAATTACTTGGCCTATGCTTGGTATTGATTTGCTTTCTTTTTTCTGTTTCAGGCTACTGATAGAGTCTAAATGCAGCTCAAATTCTTGAGCTTCTCCAAGTGCGCTCCATATTTTGCCTTGCAAAGAAAGCACCTGTCTGTTTGTACTATCGATTTTCTGTATCCAAGCATTTACACGTATTTGTGATTTGCTCTGTTTATTTTCAGGAAATTGGAAAGTATAAATACCTTGCATTTCTTGTATCGTTAATTTCAGGGTATCTGTACCGATTATATTACCCGATAGTTTGCCATCTTTTTCTTTGATATGCCATTGTTTACCAATGCCAGGAATGTTGCAGGTATAGTATCCATTTAATTGGTGGGTTGGTTCCGTTTCAATGCTGTATTCTTTTCCTAGCACATAGTGGCTGCTAATGTTAGATTCGGGTTCAAAAATAGGAGCAGTGCTCATAAAGAAATTTGCCAGCATGCCTTTTTCAAGGCTGCCAATTTGCTGCTTAAGACCTAACCATTCCGCAGGCATGGTGGTAAGCGCAGCAAGAGCCTTGTCTGGATCTAGCCCGTACGAAATAGATTTTTGTATATTTTGTAAAAAGCTTTTTGCATCTGCACACCCATGCATAGTGATGGCAAATGGGATATTTGCTTTACTTAATTGCGCAGCATTGGCTGCTGCCATTTCCCAGTGTTTTAAGTCTGCTAAATTAATTCTTAAGGCATCAAGTGGGTTACTTACTTCGTAGGCTTTTGGAAAGTTCATAGGAATAATTAGTTTAGTTCCTGTGGTTTTAATTTCAGCAATACGCTGATATTCGTCTCCATTACCCTTTACAATAAAATTTAAATTAAACTCTTTAGCAATTTTAGTTGCACGAAGGATTGCTAATTTATTTTCGGCTTCAAAAATAACCGGTAAATTTCTGTTTGTATTTATAGCCTCTAGGTTGATAAGGTATTCTTCTTTTTGTTGTTTGTACCAATCTGCATCTAGGTATGTTTGGCGTATTAGCGCAATGACACCCATCATAGATCCTGGGTAAGGTTGTTTGCTGCTACCTTTGTTAAAACTCATTTGCGTGGCTGCCTTTGGTTTCAGCAACATTTTTTGTTCGTGTTCTCTCCCTGTGAGAACTAAGCTGGCAGTACCTCTAAAAATACCATCTGGAATGGCGCTTAGGCTTGCTCCAAAACCACTAGCAAGCAAAGATTTACTTTTTTTGTCGTCTATTTTAAAAATGCTAGCAGCATCTTGGTAGCTCTTTACGGCATCGTTCCATGCATAGGCCCCTTTTTTATTATTTTCATAAAATTGGGTCCTTCCAGGAGCATTATTTGAAACATTTTCTGTGCCGTAATCACTGAATAAATCAATAAATGAGGCATATACATATTTGCCCCTTCCATTAATTATTTTGGCCTCTTTGGGAATGGAGATGTCAACCCCAACTGCCTCTATTTTCCCATCTTTAATAACCATGGTGGCATTCTTTAGTAATACACCTGGTTTACTTTGAATGTTTACATGAGTAATGGCAAAATAATGGGGTATTGGGTTTGCCATTCCATTTGTAGGAAAAGTACTTTGTGCCCCAACGAACTGAGCTGCAAATAACAGCAGCAAAAAAATGACGCTTTTATAATTTTTTTTCATGCTTTAAAAGTGGTTTTACAATGCCTGCTTATGATAGCTTGGCAGTTGCTTAAAAAGTTGCGGCAATGTAACAGAAAAATTCCTGATTTTAAATTGTATATTTGAGGCGCAACAAATGAACCTAATAAAAGAATTAAAATATAAGTTTCAGCAGGGGAATGCCGTCGTTCAAATTATTCTAATAAACGTGCTCGTTTATTTTACGTTTTCCTTTGTTGGATTGTTTTTTTTCTTGTTTAACCAAACAGACTCACTAGCCAGATTTATGCATTGGCTTATGTTGCCTGCTTCTTTTCAAAATTTCATATGGCAACCTTGGAGTATTTTAAGCTATATGTTTCTCCACGAAGGCTTTTTTCACCTCTTGTTTAATATGCTTTGGCTATATTGGCTAGGTAATTTATTTCAACAGTATTTAGGGAATAGTAAAACGTATCAGGCATACATCATCGGTGGAATTTTTGGAGGTTTAATATACATGTTGGCCTATAATGTTTTTCCAGTATTCATCAATCAAGTGCCCAATTCTTTTGCCCTTGGAGCATCAGCTGGGGTACTTTCACTGGTGGTTGCTTCTGCCACCTTGTTGCCAGAATATAGCGTGCAGATGTTTTTAATTGGACAGGTAAGACTTAAGTACATTGCTTTATTTTCTGTTCTGTTAGATTTAATTAGTATTCCAAATGGGAATGCAGGCGGACATATTGCGCACGTTGGAGGTGCAGCATTTGGTTATTTGTTTATAAAATTAATTTATAGTAGCAGTAATATTCCAGCAATTCTAGACCGTATGTATGATTCCATTCGTTCCTGGTTTAAACCAAGACCTAGTGTGCAAATACACCATAAAAATAAAGGCTTTAAAACCACCTCATCAGTGAAGCCTAATCAACAAGAAATTGATGCTATTTTAGATAAAATCTCTAAGAACGGATACGAGAGTTTATCGCAAAAAGAAAAGGAAATTTTATTTAAAGCGAGTAAATCTTAAGTATTAGGTGAGAGTATTACATTATTTATATTTAGCTGTGAGTATTGGCTTAGCTTTGGCCCTTATTGGCGGTTTGGTTTCACCTTATTTTTCACCTGCAAAATTTTGGCCTATTGCTTTCTTTGGTTTGGCATTTCCTTTTATGTTTTTGGCTAATATTTTATTCTTATGCTTTTTGCTTTTTATCAAGAAAAAATATTTTATTATCCAAGCCATCGTGCTTTCTTTTTCCTTAATAAAAACGCCTGACTTTATACAGTTCAATGCCAAAAATTTGCCCGATCCTAAGCCTGTTAGAACCTTAAATATTATTAATTTTAACACCCATTATATGGGGGCTTATGACTATGCTGGTGGTGATTCTGGCTATTTTTTTAATATGTTAGATACCATTCAGCCAGATATTATTTGTTTACAAGAATTTGCCAATCTTGGAGGTAATTATGAAATGCCGATGTTTAAAAGATTCTTTAAACAATTCAAGCATTTCTATACAGTAAATGCAGATGCTTTAAGTCATACCTTTCCTACCGGATATGGGGTATGTATTTTTTCCAGATATCCTATTATTGACAAGGGTTTCTTGGAGTTAGAAAATCAGAATACAAACCTAACTGTATATGCAGATATTGTGGTGAATGCTGATACCATCAGGGTGGTAAATACACATTTAAAATCCATTGTGTTTGATAAATTTGATTATCGAACCATGGAAAATTTGAAGGAAATTGAGAATCCAAACCTTGGTGCAGTTCAGCGCATTCTTGCTAAATTGAAATATGCTTTTCAATCTAGGGCAAAGCAAGCAGATAAAATACGCGAACGATTACAAAGTACTAGGTATAAGGTTATTTTATGTGGCGATTTTAATGATTCTCCTGCCAGTTATTCATACCATACTATTCGAGGGAATCTGAAAGATTCATTCAAAGAATCGGGTAAAGGAATGAGCAGAACTTATATAGGTAAAATGCCATCATTCAGAATAGATTATATCTTGCATGATCCCTCTTGGAATAGTTATCATTACCAAACCAATACACTCAATTTTAGCGATCACAAAATGGTAAGTTGTACCATTGCCCTACCAAACTAGGTTCCAATTACAAACACGCATGGTATTTTGTGCAAATCTGGCAAGGATTTTTTCCATTGCGCCATGGTTTTGGTTCGAACCCAACCTTTTTCTGAACTAATATTACATGCAATACTGAGTTTACTTTGCGGATTGCATTGCGCAATAAGTTCGCTCAGTAACTGATTGTTGCGGTAGGGGGTTTCCATAAAAATTTGCGTAATTCCTCGGTGAGCCAATGTTTCAATCTCCTTGATGCGCTTTATTTTTGGGTTTTTATCAATGGGTAAATACCCAGAAAAGGTAAATTGTTGCCCGTTAAATCCACTACCCATAAGTGCCATCATCATGCTAGAAGCACCTGGTAAAGGAATTACTTCTATGTTTTTGCTTTGTGCTAAAGCCACTAGCGCCGATCCTGGGTCTGCAATGCAGGGTAAACCAGCATCGCTCATTATACCAACATCATTGTTCTCCAAAGCTTTTAAAAGTGTTGGAACCTCCATAGCTTGGGTATGCTCATTTAAAAGAAATAACTGCAATTCATTTTGAGGATGCTGTAAATTTAATTTTTTGATTAATGCCCTGGCTTGTTTCTCATTTTCAACTACAAAGTTTTTTACATGATGTACCAATCTGCGAACCATTTCTGCGATAAAATCATCCGAATTATCGGCGCTTAGGAAGTTAGGAATGAGGTATAATTTACCATATTTTGGGTCAGACATATTTTAAATAATTGATTACTTGGTTGTTAAAACAAAAAAAATAAAGGTTGATTTTTGAATTTTAGCCGCTTATTTTCGCCGTTCTTAAAATATTACAATGGCAATATTAACAAAAATAAGAAACAGATCAGGTTTAGCAATAGGCGTAGTAGGAATAGCGCTGGGTTTGTTTGTAGTTTCAGATGCACTTAATTCATTCGGAGGTGGCAGTGGTGCTCCATCCAACAACGTAGGTGAAATTGATGGTGAGAGCATTGGCTTGAAACAATTTGATGATAAACTTCAGTTTAATTTGGATAATTATCAAAAAAGAACGCAATCAGAAAATTTAGATGAGGCAACCCGCACGCAATTGCGCGACCAAACATGGAATCAAATGTTAAACGATTACATGATGGCTAAAGAATATAGCCAACTTGGCCTAGAAGTTAGTGAAGAGGAATTAGCTGATATGGTGTATGGTAATAACATTCATCCGCAAATTCGTCAATCATTTACCGACCCAAATTCACCAACTGGTTTTGATGTAAATACGGTAAAGCGTTATTTAAAAAATGTGACCGAAGGAACTGACGAAGCAGTAAAAGCGCAATGGAGAGAGTTTGAAGATTATTTAATTACAGAAACTTTACAGCGTAAATATGCTAATTTATTAAAGCGTGGCGTGTATACCACTTCTTTAGAAGCTAAAAATTTATACACTGCTAGAACACAAAGCAAAGACTTAAATTTAGTAGCTTTAGCTTATTCTACCATTTCAGATTCGGCTATAGTTGCTGAGGAAAGCGATTTAAAATCGTATTTCAAAAAGAATATGGACAAATACAAGGAGCGTGAAAATTCCCGCAAATTGGAATTTGTTGTTTGGGATTTTGCTCCAACAAGTGAAGATAGTATGGAAGTTCAACGTTGGGCTTTTGATCAGGTGGCTCAATTCTCTGCAGCAGAGAATGACACAGCTTATGTAGATATTAATAGTGATGTTAAGTTTGATGCTGCTGCAAAAAGAAGAAGTGACTTCCCAGAATCGGTTCAAGGCCGTTTATTCCGTGATTCAGTTGGTACAGTTATTGGTCCTATATTTGAAAATGGAAAATATACCTTATATAAAATTGCAGGTACTTCATCAGATTCAGTTTTTAGCATGCGTGCCAGCCATATTTTAATTAGGGTAGAAGGTGCCACCGATGCAGACACTGCGGCAGCTCAAAAGAAAGCAAATGATATCTTGGCCCGCGTTCGTAAGGGTGAAGATTTTGCAAAATTAGCAGCAGAGTTTGGTACAGATGGAACCAAAGAAAGAGGCGGAGATTTAGGTTGGTTTGTAGAAGGAGCGATGGTTCCTGCTTTTAATGATGCTGTTAAAAATGGTAAAAAAGGAGATCAATTGGTGTTAAAAACTCAATTTGGCTTCCATGTAATTAGAATAACAGAAGATAAGAGTAAAAAATTAGTTTGCGCCGGTGTATTAGAGCGTTCTGTTGCTGCTAGTGAAAAAACAAGTTCTGCAGCTTACAACGATGCGAGTCAGTTTGCTGCTTCTAGCAGAAGTGCTGCAGATTTTACCAAAAATGCAGATGAAAAAGGATTAACAAAGCGTATCGCTGAATTTGTGCGTGAAACAGATAATTTTTTACCTGGTTACAATGATGCCCGTGAAGCTACTCGTTGGGCATACAATGCTAAGGTGGGCGATGTAAGTGAGGTAATGACAGTTAGTAATGACAAGTATATTATTGCAACCTTAACCTTGATTCGTGAAAAAGGTAAAGGTAATTTTGAATCTGCTAAGGAGCGTGTGAGAGTAGATTTTATTAAGGATAAAAAAGCAGAGCAATTGCAAGAGAAGTTAAAAACTGCCATGGAAGGCGCTACGAGCATAGAAGCCTTAAGCACCAAACTAAATCAGTCTGTAACACCTGTTGGCGGACTAACATTTGATAATGCTAGCATACCTTATGTTGGCTTAGATAATACCTTTGGCGGTGCTGTAGCAGGAACTACTCAAGTAAATAAATTAATGGGTCCTGTAAAAGGAGATGTTGCAGTATATGCCTACCAAATAAATAAGGTAACTCCTGCTCCAGCAATTACAGATTATACGCAACAAAAAAATGAATTAGCTACCGCTATTCAACAACGTATTGAATATGGTTATTTTGAGATTTTAAAAGAATTGAAAAACGTTAAAGATAACCGTTTCTTATTTTATTAATATGTTGCATTATCACGCGGAGGGTTCGGGAGATATTAACCTGGTACTGCTTCATGGATACTGCGAAAACAATACCTGCTTCAACGAGCAGGTATTGTTTTTTAAGGACCATTGTAAAGTAATTGTACCCGATTTGCCGGGCTTTGGCAAAAGTGCGCCTATTGAAGGCATTAGCATAGATGGCATGGCTCAAGAAGTAAAAAAAGTATTAGACGGCCTGAACCTAAAGAATTGTGTGCTCATGGGCCACAGCATGGGTGGCTATGTAGCCTTGGCTTTTGCAGAGCTGTATCCAAACTTTGTTATTGGATTGGGTCTCATACATTCTACCGCAGTAGCCGATACCGAAGAGCGCAAGCTAAAGCGCAATCAGGTAATTGATTTTATAAGTAAACACGGCAAGGAGCCCTTTCTAGAAACTTTTATTCCGGCATTGTTTAAGGAGCCTGCCACTAAAGAGCATACACAAACTGCCGTAAGAGAAGCATTGGTAAGCAGTACACAAGGCATCCTAGAAGCTGCCAAAGCCATGCGCGATAGACCCGATAGAACACACGTATTAAAAAGCTTAGAGGTGCCTGTGTTTTTCGGCGTAGGTAAATACGACACCCTCATACCCGAGCAAGCCATGTTTGAGCAAGCAGCATCCTGCAAAGTGGCTCATATAGCCTATTTATCAAACTCCGCTCACATGGGCATGGTTGAGGAAGCAGATTTGTTGAATGACAAGATGTTGGGGTATTTGATAATTTGATTTTATCCCCGCCCCATTTCACGGATGGATTTTAACACAATCAATAAATCTTTTTCTACCGAGTAATCTTTGGCGTATAAGAAATTGAGCTTTTGGATGGTAACAGGGTTATGAATTTTATTGCGTTGCGAATCTATGGTGCTTACCACACCGGTTTTAATAGTGGGCAATAACTTTATATTATCTGCATGGGCATATCCCACCCAGGTTTTTTGTCCGGCCAACACTTCAAATATATTTGGCAAAAAGTTCTTAGGATGCCTAATAAATGGAAACAATACTGGCGATAAAAGCAACAAAAGAATGCTTGCTATCATATCAAAAACGCGCTTTTTCTGCTGCTCAAATGCCTTGGCTAGCTTCAAGTTTATCTCTATGGTATAAAAGTCGCCTGGCGTGTTTTTGTTGTTGCTTCCAATAATAAACAAACTCTCTTCGGGCACAATTTTGTACAAAATATCTTGCTGACTATTACTCCCCATCCATTCTATGATTTGAGATGCGGCTAAGTCCTTGCTGCAAAATATAATTTCTTCCACCCCAAAAAAATCAACCAAGTCTTTTAACTCATTTACCTGCCCCAAATAATGGCTATCATCTTGGTTAGGCTGAACCGAAACATAGCCCAAATAATCGCTTTTAGATTTAGATTTAACCAGTAAATCCTGCACCCGTTCTACTTCTAATTTGTTGCCTACAATAATGGTTTTTAAATGGCTGCCCATCGTTAAACTCCAGCGCTTGTATTTGGCATAATACAGGAGCACACGAATTAAGAAGGCGCCAATAACGGCTGCAAATGCACCCAATAGAATGATGGCCCTGGAAAAGCGATAATCTTCATCAACAAACGCATAAAAAACAGCTATGGCCAAAGTGCCAAATGCAATGCCTTTAGCTACACTTAAAAAGGTTTTTCGTTTGTTGTAAGAGCCAGCTAAAAATAGTCCGCTTAACCAAAGTAAGGTGTACACCAAAATGTTGGTATATACAATGTGTATGGGGTATGCAAGGGGTGTATGATACTTTTGATTCGACCAAAAGCCAACCAGCAAAGCCAAAGAAGAAAAGATAACTGAAAAGTCTAGGAGTGGAATAAATATTTTGGAAGCAAATCTGCTTACAATGGCGGCAAATGCCCTGAGGTAAATGGCTATGTTTATAAGGGCGCTAAAGTTTCTAGCGTGTTTCTTAGAATAATGTTTTTGGGCAAAAATAACCATGGCGCGGTAAAAGGTAAATACAAAATTTACGCTGGTTTTTTTTGTGCTCTCGCCCTTATAATGGATGATGGTAGTATGCGGATAATAGTAGTTTTTAAAGCCCGCTTGGTTGATGCAATAACTTAAATCTATGTCTTCGCCATACATAAAATAATCTTCATCAAGCAAGCCAATTTCTTTTAATACATCGTGCCTGATCATCATAAAAGCACCTGCCAAAACCTCTACCTCGTGAATTTGGTTGCGGTCTAAAAATCCTAAATGGTATTTGCCAAACTTTTTAGATTTTGGGAACAATGCCGCTAAGCCACTCAATTTATAAAAAGCTACTTCCGGGGTAGGTAAACCGCGTTTAGATTCGGGCAAAAACTTGCCTGATCCATCAATCATTTTTACGCCCACAGCACCGGCATCAGGGGTTTGCTCCATAAAGTCTATTACTTTTTTGAAGCAATCTTCCTCAATAACCGTATCCGGATTTAACAACAAAACATATTTGCCCTTAGCCATTCTAATGGCCTGATTATTGGCTTTAGCAAATCCAACATTGTCTTTGTTTTCAATGATTTTTACCTCCGGAAAAAGCTTCCGAACCATATCGCAGCTACCATCCAGCGAATGGTTATCTACCACAAATACTTCCACTTCTAAATTCACACAAGCCCTTCTAACTGAATGCAAGGCCTGCTCTAGGAAATATTTTACATTATAATTTACAATAACTACTGAAAGCTGCATAACTTTAAGGGAACGAATATAAGGTATAAAAAATTGTTTTTATCCCGTTTTTAAGTTTGTATATTTGATTGAATGAAAGCAAAATACCTATTTGGGTTCCTTTTGAACCTATTTTTTTGGCATCAAACCTATGCTCAGTTGCCTAATGAAAGCCTATCAGACTCTTCCGTTTGGGTTCAACCCGAGGGAAAACCTTTTGGATTCAGCCTAAATAACACCAATTACATGCGTAACACCGAGTATTTTAATAATATTGAAGTGGGTAGAACCTTGTTTGGCTATCAATTGCATCCCCGAATCTCTTATCGGGCGCATGAGGCCATTAAGCTAGAAGCAGGTGTTTGGCTAAGGCATGATTTTGGTGGCACTAGTCCGTTTACTAGTTCCATTCCTACCTTTTCTTTGCGCGCAAAAGGGCAACATGCTGAACTTATTTTTGGAACATTAGATGGTGCTTTAAGTCATGGTTTGTTAGAGCCCATGCTCGATATCAACTCAGTAATTACACAAAGAATAGAAAATGGGTTTCAATTCAAGTATAAAAAGGGTGCATTTAAAGCAGATAATTGGATTAATTGGCAGAATTATATTGAACCGGGCGCTTTTGATAAGGAACGATTTACCGCAGGTTTAAACTGGCAATTGCGTCTTTTAGAGGGGAATAATAACTATTTAGAGGCAAGTTATATGGCCACCGTTTTTCACCAAGGCGGACAAATTGATACCGATACCATTCAGCCTTTTTTGATGCAGGTGAATGATGCAGTAGGACTTAAATTTAAACGCAATATCAATGAGCATGTAAATTGGTTTGTAGATGCTAATATTCTTCGTTACTTAGAAACAAGTGATAGTAAATTATTTAAGCAGAAAAAAGGAATGGGATATTACTTAAATGCAGGCTTTTGTCAGAACGGATTCCATATGATGTTAAGTTATTGGCAAGGCTATCATTTTATCTCGCCAGGTGGCACTCAAATTTACCAGAGTATAAGCAGTGTAGATCCAGCTAATTATGAACGGTATAGGCAATTGCTTTTTTTACGTCTAATCTATAATAAACCGCTATTTCAATCTCCAGTATTGGCATCAGCGCGGTTTGAACCCATACATGATCTAAACAATGGTCGCTATGATTTTAGCTTTAGTTTATATCTAACGTATACGTTGAATAATTGGTTTGGTGCGCAGAAGAAAAGTATATCATCCCAG